>CAJUBQ010000118.1 GCA_910584595.1 uncultured Eubacterium sp. | reverse complement strand
CGCAGGCGGCAAAGCCGAAGCGGCGCCTTTAGCTGCTGGCGGCAGCCAGGGCGAATTAGGCGGCGCGACCGTCCGGTTCCATAGTCTGGAAGCAGAATGCCTAGAACTTCTTACATTCTGGAAAAGTCACAAACAGACAGGCCAACGCCTCCCATCCGGCGTCCGCGTAGCCAGAATGTAACACTTTATGTAAATTGTTGTATCTTTCTTAAGTTCGCGCATATGAAGCGCTGCCCCGGTTCGCTTGGAGCATGATCCATCAGACACTAATAACTACAAATTCCGATTTTTTTATTTTACTATTGTATTATATTACAATTCATAGTACAATAGCTATATTAAGTTACAAACGAAATACTTCTAATTGCACGAAAAAAGAGAGGAAAGCATATGCCAAAACGAATTCTTAACAGCACCCCCAAACAGGATGGTTTCCGTATGCCGGGAGAATTTGAACCGCAGGAAAAGATTTATATGCTCTGGCCGGAGCGGCCTGATAACTGGAGGGACGGCGCGAAACCGGCACAAAAAGCATTTGCAGAAGTAGCCAGGGCGATCCGGTGGTTTGAACCGGTAACTGTCCTGGCGTCCCCGGAACAGTTCCAAAACTGCAGAAATATTCTTCCTCCGGAAATCACCGTGATTGAAATGACCAGCAATGACGCATGGGTAAGGGACTGCGGGCCAAGCTTTCTTGTAAATGACAACGGAATGCTGCGGGCATGTGACTGGAAATTTAATGCATGGGGCGGACTGACAAACGGACTCTATTTCCCGTGGGATCAGGATGATCTTGTCGCAAGGAAAATCTGTGAACTGGAAAATGCAGATTCCTACCGCACAGAAGATTTTGTATTGGAAGGCGGTTCCATCCATGTGGACGGTGAAGGAACGGTTATGACAACGGAAATGTGCCTGTTAAACGCAGGGCGTAATCCGTCCATGTCCAAAGAGCAGATTGAGGAAAAATTAAAGAGTTATCTAAACTGCAGTAAAGCGCTCTGGATTCCAAACGGTATCGACCAGGGAGAAACGAATGGACATGTAGATGATATCGCATGCTTTATCCGTCCCGGTGAAGCAGCATGCATTTACACAGAAGACAAACAACATCCATTTTACACCGTGTCCCAGGAAGTGTACCACACCCTGTCCGGCATGACAGACGCCAGGGGAAGAACATTAAAAGTCCACAAAATCTGCTGTACAAAATATCCGGTTACGATACCGGAACACTTTTGCATCGACCAGGTTGAAGGGTCAAAACCAAGAAACACAGGAGATCTTTGTATTGCATCTTACCTGAATTTCCTGATTGTAAACGGTGGTGTGATTGTGCCACAGTATGATGATGAAAATGACAGGATGGCATTAGAACAGATTCAGGAACTGTTTCCTGAACGAAGCGTGACAGGTGTCCAGACGAAAGAGATTGTATATGGCGGCGGAAATATCCACTGCATTACGCAGCAGGTGCCAAAGGCAATTACAACAGCTAACGATGAAATTCCTGAAACATATTCCTGCGGCAGCTCTGATGCTTTCTCACCAGACAGTATATGGTGGATATGGAGAGGTCTGTTTGCCCTTGCCAGTCAGATGGACGTACTGGACAATCTTTTAGATTACTGCAGAACCTGGGAACAGTATTTTATCAAGTCTCATGAGACTATGAATGAAATTCTGGAACAGTATTCATCCGTTGATATTTCAAATGCACAATGGATGGCGAAAGCTTACAGTAAAAGCAACCTGTCCCTGATGGCTGATTTAACTGTGAAGAAATACCAATCCCTAATGGCTGAACTGACAGCAGCGCAAAAGGATAAATAGCAATAATGACTACTGCTTTTGCTGCCGCCTGTATGTCAGCATAGAATGCGCATAAAGTTTTCACGGCAGCATTATGCGTGGCTGTATCAATGATGAACCCCCTGGGTATTTTTCTTCAAAATACCCGGGGCATATCTTTTCTTCTACTATTTTTTATTGATTTCATAGACGCAAATTATCTTATAACTTCTCACAAGTCTTTATAGAAAGCGGCAGAAACCCTTGATTTTCAAGGCTTTTGCCGCTTCTGCTTATACCACGCCGTATCTCTTTACAAGCCTGCTTTGGAGCGCTAGAGCGTGTTTGAAAAATCATTCCCGCGATCTGCACTCCCCACTATGCGGAGAATTTATCCCAAATTTAATCAACGTAGCCCGCTACGACTCATAAATTTGGGATGAATTCTCCACAAAGTGTGAAGCACATCTCACGGAAAGCATTTTTCAAACACGCTCTAGCGTATATTTGAATCATGCAGAACTTACAGCTTTTGGACATCATGTCCAAACGGATTCAGCGAAGAAGCCTTTATTTATGCGGCTTATGGCTACTCTAAAAGATATTTTACCCCAATAAATACCCCATTTTTATATATTTAAAGCCCCTTTATGACTGCTGCCATGAGGGGCTTTTGTGGTGCGTCCAATGCCTTAATTGGTATCGGGGTGCTTTTCACGTTCTGCTAAAATAAAATCGGATGCTTGAATTTGGGGTTAGTCTGTTTCCAGTTGGATTCTGAATCAGTAATATCAATATCCGGCAACGCTTTATATCTTTTGTCTAACAGTCTGGAAAAGGCAACTGTAAGGCGATAGCGGTTTGCCAAAGCGTTTGCATCATGCAATTTGTGTTCGGCTCTATAATCATTGTAACGTTTTTCAAATTTTTCTTTTTCTTCTAAGGTTTCAGCTTTTTTGTAATCGGATGCAACTTTATCCTCTATCTTATCTAGTTCCATTCCTTTTTCATAGTGATAATCTGCCATATGAAGCAGATTTATTATTGCCAGGAAATAATCATCTTTCAGCAAGTCATTAAGGACTGACAGCTTTAGAAAAGAGTCTTTCATGTTGAGTATAATGTCAATTACATCTGATGATAGTCCAGTAGCTTCTTTCACATCTGCCACAATATGCCGCTTTTCATCATATTCACAGAGCAGATAACCCATATCACAATCTAATTTCTTTGCAATTTCAAGTAGGACTGATAGCGGCAGTATTGAATTTTCCCTTACGCATTTATGAAATGATTGTTTTGAGTATGAAATGTCATTAAAAAAATCGTCTTGCGATCCCCATTCTTTGATAGCATCCTTGATTCTTGTGTTGATTTTTTCAGCGTTAATGTCTTCTACACTATTGTAAATCATATTTTACTATAATTTCCTTTCATATTAAATTATGATATAAAACAGTGAATAGATTTTTACTTTTAACTATTATATCATGGATATAGACGGAGCGCAACGTTAAAAACACAAAGAAAGGTAAATTATTATGAACGAGTTGAAAAACAGGAATTTTAACGGGGAACTGCTTACATACCGACAGACGGCAGAAAAAAGCAACATGGGAATTAACACAGTTATGAAATTAGCGAAAGAATCCGGCGCACTGGTAAAAATTGGAAAAATCTTTTGAATTTGCAGAACGGCACACTGGATTTGTCCGGGGACAAGCCTGTATTTTTGAGCCACAGCCCCGATATGCTTCTTTCAAAGATATGCAACGCTGAATATAACCCTGCTGCCGATTGCAGGGAATGGAAAAAGTTTTTACTGGAAATCATGCAGGGCGATAAAGAGAAAACGTTGTATCTCCAAAAGATAGCAGGGCTTTCACTGACGGGGAACACAGAACAGGAAACTTGCTTTATCCTCTTTGGGAGTACCACGCGGAACGGAAAAAGTACATTTTGTGAAACCATCATATATTTGTTGGGTGACTATGCTCTGACAATGAAGCCGGAGAGTTTGGCAGTAAAGCAAAATCTTGACAGCAGACAGGCGAGCGGAGATATAGCACGGCTGGCAGGGTGCAGGTTCTGCAATGCCAGTGAGCCGCCAAAACGGATGCTATTTGACACAGCATTATTAAAGTCATTGCTAGGCAGGGACAGCATTACGGCGAGACATTTACACCAGAGGGAATTTAGCTTTATCCCTAAGTTTAAACTTGTGATAAATACAAATTATCTGCCAACGATTACGGATGATACGGTTTTCAGTTCCGGCAGAATAAATGTTATCAGTTTTGACCGACATTTTGAACCGCAGGAGCAGGACAAAGACTTAAAGAACCGATTGAGAGATAAAGCGGAACTATCCGGTATCCTGAACTGGTGCATTGAGGGATTACAGCTATACCGCAAAGAGGGATTGAAGCCCCCGGCAGCAGTGCAGGCAGCTACAGATACATATAGGACAGACAGTGACAAGATAGGAAATTTTATCAATGAATGTCTGACAAAGACGGAGAAAAATAGCAAGGCAAAAGATATTTACGAGGTTTATTCAAAGTGGTGCGAGAAAAACGGCTTCGGAGTGGAAAACAAGTCAAATTTCTTTGCAGAATTTAAAACAAAGGGTTTGTTTGCGAACAGTGGGACGGTAGACGGAAAGACCGTAAAAAATATCGTAAAGGGCTATACCGTGGAAACAGAATTTATTGAGTATAGGGGACAGGAATCACTACCGTTTGACTAAGAAGAATCCTGAAATGTGCAAAACAAATGTAAAAACCCTATAAGGAATGAATTTCGGAATGTCCCATGTAAAATGCACATTTTGCACAAATCCAGTAAAATCAGGGGTTTCAAGGCACTTTAACATAATGAAGTGTGCAAAGTGGATGTAAGGAATTTTATGTTTTTTGGTAATCAGGCAGACAAATTGAAAGGAGAAATTATGGCAAAGGTAAAAGAAGTTTGGGTGAGATTCAGCGACACGGAAACCTATTATGAAAAAGAGGGGGAGTTGCTTTCAATTCTTGCCAATGCATCGGGAGATTGTGTTGTAAAGGTGTACATAGAGAATATCAGAAGCTGCAAAGAATTATATGATTTGTCTTTCGACAAAGAACAGCTTTCTCTACTTACGGATACTTTTGGTGAAGAAAATGTAAGGTATCAGGAGAGAGAAATCAAAACGGAGATTAAATGGAGCAGGCCAACAGAAGTGCCTAAAATCAAGCAGCTTCTCCCTTGTATGCATGATATGTATGCAGTAATGAGGGATGATGATGGATATAGTTATAAGTGCAAGGCGCTTATGTATGCGTTATGCAACGATGGGGAGATTTATCCTCTATATTTCGACCATGAACTTGGAATTTCCCCATTAGATGAAGCTGTCTATGATGTGTGCGGATACGAATTAGAGGGCGGCGAGGTTTATTCGCCGGAGGATGGAAAGCCGGATGAACAATAATAAAATTATCAGTTTAGCGGATGCGCCGGGGTGTCCTGCTGCCGTCACAGCATTTTATGATCGATACCGGGAGCGGATCACTGGCATTAAGACGGTGGAGCAGAGGAACAATATTCTTTCTGAAATGCAGCAGGATTTTGAAACAGAGGTAAGGCAGGAGCCTCAGAACCGGGATAAGCTGTCGGATGTTTACCATTTACTAAAGCGGAAATGTTGGGAGGTTGGCTTATTTGGTAACGGATGAAGAATTGAAAGAAATCTATGGAATGTTTACGGACGCATGGAAATTTTACAAGAAATATGCAGGCATACAGCAATCAGAAGATGAGAGATGGCAGCAGTTGGTTGATGAATCCGGGCAGATAGCAAAGAAGTATGATAATGCGAAACTGGCGATTGCCTTATTACTGGCGGCTATTGATGAACTGGAAAGGAAAAGCAAGGAAATGAAACAAAATGCAACATAAAAAAGAGCCTGCCTAAGCAAGCCCCCGAACCTGATTAAATTATAAAAGGAGTGGCTTGCTATGTCAAAGGGTAAACGCAAGAATGGTACAAATACAATGCAATGCTTCAGTAATGCAGAGCGCAGGATTGGAAAGCAGCGTCTTGAAGAATTACAAAGCGGATGCAGAGCCGGGGTATATTCCCCTGAAATCCTGAAAGCAGCTTGCAAAGAATTTGAATTTATAGAACCGCTGATATTATTGTCTATCAGGCAAGGCAAGTCTTTTGACAGGCTGCAAATTTTGTGGGAACTTGGAGAAATGGAAAGGCCAGCCGTTAGCCGGAGTGGTTTTTACAGATTCCGGCGGCGGTTTTTTGCCAATTTGGATAGGGAACTGAAAGAAAGGGGCGCATAGCGTGAAGCAATATAAATTTTCCGTGGAGGAAATAAAGAAGCTGACAAAGAGCATGGTTATTTTGGTTGACAGCCGGGAAAAGAAAAATACTCACATACTGGACTATTTCAGGAAACAGAAAATTTCTTTTCAAACTGAAAAACTGGAATACGGCGATTATTCGTTTATGATTCCGGCAGCAGGCGCACATGAAAAGAGGGTGCTGCTAAATCGGCGGCAGGGGTGCGGCAGAATTATCGGCAGGGGGTATGTGGTTATTGTGTAACGTGGCGAAGTAACTACGGAAAGGAAATATTATGTTTTGTGTCATTCAGGAAGTAGCAACAAAGACGGTTCCGGCAGGAGAGCCAAAGGGAATAGAGGTATATGAATCACGGTGGACGGCTGACGGTAAAGAGTTCTGCAGCTATGAGTACCGTAACAGCGCAGAGCGGTTTGAACGCCCTATCAGGAAATCATATCGCATAAGCATACATGAGAGTTACCAGGAGAATGGGAAAGTCAAGAAGAAACAGACTGTAATTTGTACGATTGGATATTATGTGGTTGTGGACTGGGGCGACTGGCCGGGGGATTCTGTTGTTGGTGGGCTGGCATCAAAAGCGGATGCGCTTGGACTGGAAGAAAGCGAACTGGCAGACTATTGTTGACCGCATTTGGGAGTAATACAAACAGACGGAGGAATATGCTGCAAGGCAGGAGAACCGCCGCATAATCAGGGAGCATAACGAGAGGGTAAATGAGTTCACGGAGAAATACGGCGTTACCCGGAGCGAATACAACCGCTGCTATGATGTGTTCGGCAAATTGCGCAATCCTGAATACCTGAAAAAGATTAAGGCAGATTTTAAGACAAGAAAAGAATATGAGCGCAGGAGCCAGGAGCAGAGTCGTAGTTATTATGAAAAATTCTATGGTAACTACGGGGGATATAGTGGCGGTAGTTATTGCGGTACTGCTGCCAGTAACTACAATGAAGCTGACAAGGCCATGCTGAAAAAGTTTTACCGCACATTATCAAAGGCATTTCACCCGGACAGTAACCCGGACAAGGACACAAGCGAGGAAATGAAGATGCTGAACCGCTTAAAAAGTGATTGGGGAGTATAGTTTTTTGTAACGGTTTTTCTCTGATTTATCCCCATTATTCATAGATTTAACACGGTTTTTCCCGGATAAATGAAAAATGGAATGTTGAAAAATGTTGAAGCTGTCTGGGTATGGAGAGTTTGTAAACACTATATATGCGCATGGTGGATAGTGGGAAATGGTGGGATATTCAGGTTATAGGGGCGGTATGTAAAATAGTTGCATTTAGTGGCATTTTCCGGGATATAGGAAATTATGTTACACGGTAGTATATGGGCGCATGGCAGCAGTTTTTCCGTACTTTTCAGGCAAAAGGCAGCAGAGGGGTAAATACATAAAATGCGCAGAAGTGCGCACAAAAAAAGAGTTTAGTAACACGATAATGCGCAGGAGGAAAATTCGAGAAAATCCGAGGGAAAAAAGAGTTTCTTAACACGATACACGCATGAGGGGAAAAGCCTTAATTTTCCGGGCAAAACTGAATTAGTGGACACGATACGCGCACAGGAGAAAAGTTACAAAAAGTTACACTAAACAAGAATGTGCATCAAGACATATCGGACACCCTAAAAAGCAGATTACTAAAAAATACTAATATCCGGGGGCTTATACTAGATTTTACTGGATTATTCACCATATAGGGAGAGTGCCGGAGCAGATCGGTAGGATACCGGGGCAAGCTGCAGCAGTATTCGGAGTTATCGGAGTCCATAAAAGGTATTTAGAGATTTTATAGCCCCTAAAAGAGTATGCCGAGATTCCCAAGACCTTAAAAACAACTTTACATTTCTGACACCTTAAAATGGGCGGCGTACAATCGGCAGTTTCGGCAGTCATAAAAAAGTAAAGCGACATTTCCGACACCCTAAAAAGGGGCGGCATGGTAACAAAAGTAACACCCTAAAAGAGAGCATCCGGCAGCAGGATTGTATATTGTCTGATATGACGACCTAAAAAAGCCTAAAAATGTTTACTATTGTTGACTTTTTCAGAGTATAAGAACCTAACAAAACCTTACAATTCCGGGGGCATAGAACTTGTCAAAACTTGACATTTTCCCTTTATCGGACTTACGAAAACTTACGGTATGGGGAACATAGAACCTTACAAAACCTTACATTTTCAGAGTATAGTACTTGTTAAAATCTGTTATTTCCCGGTACATAGAACCTGAAAAAACCTGAACATTTACCCCTAAATATCCCCAAAGAATATGCTTTATAGTCCTGCTGCCCTCTGCAAAACTTAGAATAACTTAGAGATTCCGGGCATTATGCCCCTGCTGCCATGTTGGAAAATGTTAGAGTTTTGCGGCGTAAATCGTGCGAAAAGCGACACAAAAAAAGAGAATGGTTATTGTAACGGCACTATGAGCCGGGAAAGGATAGGCACAGTATGAGATTGAACGGTAAAAAAATTGTGGAAGCCATGGACGCAAAGAGCCTGACAGAAGAAACGGTATGCAGCAGGACGGGGCTTTATCAGAAGTCTTTCCAGTGGATTGTAAAAGAGGGCTTTGCATCCGAGGACGCAGCGGAACGGATAGCGGATGCAGTCGGCTTGACGGTGGGGGAAATCCTGCTGCCGGAAATCACTGGAAATGTGGAGAATGTGATTGAGTTCGTAAAGGACAGTGAGAGGGCGGCGGTCACTTTCTGCCAGGGGCGGTATAAGAGCCGCATTAAGAAGCTGGCAGCAGAACGCCCGGAGGAATGCGAGATAGTAGCGGAGAATCAGGACGGCAGCTTGTGCGCCCATATCCCGGTTGCATGGATAAAGATAAATCCTACAAAACAGCTTTCAGAGGAACAGCGTAGAGAGATTGCAGAGAGATTCAAGCGGAGATAGTTTCAAACGCCTTGTAGTAGGGCTTGCAGAGGGGCAAATTCGGCTTGAAATGGCGCAAGGGTAAAATTAAGGGTAGGGGGATAAAGGGCGAAAATAGGCTTTTAAAACGTGAATAGACAGAGAAAACCGCCCTTGTACTTTCGGCGAGTGTCGGGGCGGTGTTCTTATCAGGTAAAGCATATTTTGTTTTGGACTGCTGCCAGTCATAGCGACTGTACTTTTGTCAATAAGGCATCCTGCAATACTTTTGAAAAGTTGATGCTTTTTTCCTCACAAAGAGTATTCAGCCACATGGGGATGCTTAAAGTCTTTTTTACTGCCTTGTCGCTGTGCTGCCTTGCGTATTCGGTCATATCCACCAGTACCATATTGACGAAAGCGCTTTCCGCAGCGGATTCCATTTCAAATTCTTTCAGAATGGCAGCAGGATTGATTTCGCCTAATGAACTGGGAGCCGGGAGGGGATCGCCGTCACGTAAGGCAGTAAACAGATGCAGGCCGCAGGCATCTTGAGCCATGCGCATAGCGTCCGCCACATTATCCCCAAAAGTTGCGAGGTTTCCCAAATCGGGAAAAATGACTGATATTTTACCATCTTCTTCATAGAAAACAGCCGGGTACACATAATTCATAAATCAATGCTCCTTTCCGTGATTTATTTTAAGGGGCAGGGGCTTATTTCAGCCCCGCCTGATTTCGTATGGATTTAACAATACTTTTCGGGATGTCACCGGGATGATTCGGGACGCTTACTTTTCCGGGCTTTGTTGGGTGTTTGTATTGGTAATGTGAGCCGCTTATATCTGACACGTACCATCCATCATCCTTTAGCATCCGGTCGGCTTCTCTGAATCTCATGTATGTTTCCTCCTTACAATTATATAATAACACGTATTTTACGTATTGTCAAGAGAAAAGAATAAAAATATACGTATTTTACGTAGATATTATATGCAGATACCGGGAAAGTATGCAGACTGGCAGCAGGACACAAAAGCATCTTTAACAGTGGGAAATAGTGGGATTGCGCCGCCTGCTGCCTTATTCCTTTTTATTATCCGGCACATATTCCATTAAATCCCCCGGCTGACAGTCAAGATATTCGCAAAGATTACTGATTGTGCGTGTATCTATAATTCCACAACCTTGTTGTAACTTTTTAATAGTTTCAGTGCCGACAATCTTATCTTTACGCAGACTGTAAAAGGTTTTGCCATTTGCTGATAACAATGATTCAAGTTTTTTAAAACTGATGATACCCATGTGTTCACCTTCTTTCATTTTGATGTTTTAGTGGGGCGGTGGAAAATAGAGCCACCTTCTCCAGCTTGACATGGGTATTCAGGTAAAGGCTACCCTGATGCAGATTATCGGCGGCTATGGATGGAAAAAGAGCCGGGGAGCACTGATTAACATAGCAATAGAAGGCGGTGAGGATATGTTATCACTGGAAGATATGGTCGAATTGACAGCCGCAGAGGGAAAGCGTCTTGGAGTGAACAGCCCGGAGTTTATGGAGCGGCACAACGAGATTATGAAAATGGCTGATGATATACAGAGCCGTTACAAGAAAAAAGCCCCTATCAGTACCGCAAATAATAAAATGCACGTTTGACGAACTGCCGGACTCTATGCAAATGCACGTTCTGTATTGTGAAAAGATTCCAGTAGCAGAGTACCGGCTTGCAATATGGAGCAATAAGGACACCCTTTATTACAACAACCTGAAAGAAAGCGAGGTGAAGCGGTTTGTCACTCTGATAGAGAGTGAAAAAAGATTCTTGAATAACAGAACTATGGAAAGCATTTATAACAAGTACGGTTTTGCGGTATATATGGAAATTCGTGACGCGCATGATTATTTATTGCAAAAAGAGCGGGAAAAGATAGCAGAGAGAGCCGCAGAAGAATATTTCCCGATTATCGAAAAAACCATGAATAAACCGTCAATCCCTTATTGTGATGAACTGTTGAAAGCTATGTCACATTTAGCAGATAAAGGACATTACAAGTTTAAAAAATGGAGTACAGATCAGGCATATATCTACTTTATGGGCTATCTTTTGGGAAGTGGAAAGCTGAAATGGGAGGGACAGTTGTCATGAGTGTAATTGAAATTTGGTTAACAGGACGAAAAGGGAAAGGGGAAATACTATGAACATAAAAGAATTAAAAAAGTGGTTGATCTGGATATTATTATTAACAATGTGCTGGATAATGACAATATAACGCCCGAATTTGTAAAGGAATGCCAGAAAGCGGCAATGTGCAAAGCAGTAGAATATACTTCGAAAATTACAAATAAATACGGGATGGAGCTTACTGATCTAGTAGAAGATCAGGCGGGTGAATTACTGGACAGCATGTGTGACGCGAATTGCATCTATTTTAAAAATGGAATGGCTGCAGGGGCAGTGCTTCTTTTTCAATTGCTTGGATTTTAAATATCTGGAAGAGAATTATAAAAACAGATCAGGTAGCATATGTATTGCTAACTGATATTATTTCCTACATACAGCTGGTTGTTTGTGTGAGTATAGAAAGGCGGTGCTTATTATGGCAAGACTTGGAGCTGGTACAAGGAAACGTGCGGACGGCACATTGGAAAAGCGATTCACCATAGACGGCAGGCGGTACAGCGTTTACGGGAAGAACGCAAAGAAGATTTCACAGAAAGAGCAGGAAGTCAGGAAAAAGATTGAAGCCGGGATATACACGGATAACCGCAACATTACACTGGATGGATATTTTGATGAATGGCTGGACGGAAAGAGGGGAGCATCAAGGGGAATACCCTTAAATGGTATGCGACATATTACAAGGGGCATATTTCCCAACGCCTGGGGAACGTGAAGATTCAGAAGATTGAGCGCAGACAGGTATTGGCATTTCAGAAAGACTTGTCAGAGGGTGGATTGTCTATCAGGACGTGCAACAATATTATGAAAATCCTTAAGATTGTTCTGAAAGATGCGGTAACAGATGAAATCATCATGAAGAACCCGGCAGAGGGTATAAAAGCTCTAAAGGAAGTTAATGCAAAGGCGGCAGAAACTTACCACCCGGCATTGACGGAGCAGGAACAGAAAGACTTCATGCAGGAGATGGCAGACGATTATTATTATGAGTTCGTGGCTTTTCTTCTCTGTACTGGTATGAGGTTTGGAGAAGCCGCCGCCCTGACGTGGAACGACATAGATCATAAGCAGAATGTAATTCACGTTACAAAAACAGTCACATTCAACGAGGATAACACGAGAACCACAGGAACACCGAAAAGTGAATCCGGCAAAAGAGATATTCCGCTGAATGATACGATTAAGGGCGTGCTGGCAAGACAGAAGAAGAAACAGAGCATTGTTATTCCAATAGACAAGACAGAAAATAGGGTGTTTGTATCGGTGTATGGCAAGATGGTTGATAACTGTACAGTGAATCGGGCAATCACCAGCGCACTTTCCAGACTGGAAGAATAGGGCAAGGCGATAGAGCATTTCACATTACACGCTTTAAGAGATACATTTGCAACGAGGTACATAGAGCAGGGAGGGAGTCCACAGACCTTGAAAACCATTCTGGGGCATAGCAGCCTTGCAATGACAATGGACTTATACAGCCATGTTTTACCGAATACCAAACAAAAGGAAATGGATAATCTGAAAATCGTGTTATAGCAGCAGGGGCGGCATTGTGACCGCCCTTTTCGTTACCCCACAAATACCCCAATTTATACCCCTAATCTGAATGATATGGGTATGGATAAAGACGAAACCTGATAAGCGATATTAACATGAATAATGTTGGACAATTCCAGTAAAATCATCACTTGAAAAGAATAGCCACGAATAAAGATAAAATATGATAAAACCTATGTTTATGTACATCATGTCTAAAAGTTGTTATAAAGGAATGAAAGAGATAGATTCAGCAGTCGTAG
>CAJUBQ010000117.1 GCA_910584595.1 uncultured Eubacterium sp. | reverse complement strand
TATGTAAATTGTTGTATTTTCTCTTAAGTTCGCGCCTATGGGGCAGCTCCCCACCGTCCGGCGTCCGGGAGGACCAAAAGTAACACCTTGTCTAAACTGTTGCTTTATTACTTGCCCCACCCCGTGAAAAGTAACCCTGACCGATAGCGCCAGCGCAAAATCAGTTCCATAGCAATACTTAAAAGTAAGCGCCAAATGACAAATTGCCAGTCATTCGACGCTTCTCTATTTCTGCGTGAATTACCATATCTCTATGGAATCATCCGTATCCACTCTGCAAATATAAAATCAATCATCCTTTCATCCTGCCGTCAGCAGCCTTTCTCCCAACTTACCATCAGACGTATATCCCTGGAGGAGCTGCCAATACAATAAAGCGCATCCTTATCTATCCGCTCCATCACAATCGAGACTTCCTCTTTTTCTCCTGCTTTCACAAAGACTTTTTCAAATCCTTTCAGCTCCTGGAAAAACTTTGACCCTTCTGTACGCACATATACCTGTACCACTTCGCTGCCATCATAATTTCCCGTATTTTCTACTGTGCAGCAGATCTTTTGATTTTCCATGTCCAGTCTCGCATCTGCATACACAAACGTTGTGTACGACAGCCCATGTCCAAAACAAAACTCCGGTTCTACCTGATACTTATCCTGATAACGGTATCCGACATAACTGCCCTCCCGGTATGCAACGCTTGTCGTCTCTGCAAACGTGCCGACTGCGTGTGCAGAACAATCACTGTGTGTTTTATAAAATGTCTCCGGCAGCTTTCCGGATGGATTTACTTTGCCAAGTAATACCTCTGCCAGTGCGTTGCCGCCTTCCATGCCTGCATACCAGCTCCAGACAACCGTATCTGCCTGATGGATCCAGCTTTTCATTTCTACCGGACTTCCGGCCAGCATCACAATAATCAGATCTTTGCGCACTTCCAATAGCTTCTGAATCAGAAGATCCTGTTCATACGGCAGCTTCATATCCGGGCGGTCATTTCCTTCACAATCGTGCGTATGATCTAATCCGCCAACAAAAATAACCGTATCATAGTCTGCTGCTAGCTGCAGCGCTTCTTCACGCAGCTTTCTCCGCTTTTCTGCCAGCTTGGGATTCTCATGCTGTATCATAGAACCTCCGCCGTTTTCCAGACTTTTCTCCTGCCAATTCGTCTCCTGCTGCTCCTGTTTCGTTTCGTCGCTGCAGTATCCTTGTACAAATGCAATTTCAGCATTTCCTCCCAACTGGTTTTTCATGCCCATCAGAGGGGATATCTCATACAATGCTTTGATTTCAGCGCTGCCGCCGCCGTTTGCATGAAGCTGTCTGGCGTTTTCTCCTATTAGCAGTATTCGTGTTTGTTTTTCTTTTTTGATTGGAAGTATTTGCCTTTCATTTTTCAGAAGCACAACCGATTCTCTTGCCGCTTCCAATGCGGTTTTACGATGCTGCGGCGTATTATACGCGCCGGACTTTCGCTCTCCGACTGCTTCTTTATGGATCATCTTAAGCTTTTGCATCAGAATAAGTATTCTTTCCACTTTCTGATCTACTGTTTCGATGCTGATTTCTCCGGCTTTTATTTTTTCCAGAAGCGGATTTGCCATATAATAATCATCAAAATCATTTGTTACTGACATTTCAATATCCAGCTGGGAACGTGCTGCCGCTTCCGTGTCGTGCACACCGCCCCAATCGGAAATAATGACTCCATCGAATCCCCACTCTTTACGAAGCACCTCGTTTAACAGGAATTCGCTTTGGCAGCTGTGCTCTCCATATACTTTGTTATAAGCTCCCATCACAGTAAATACGCCGCCTTTTTTTACGGCGTCATAAAATGCCGGAAAATAAATCTCACGTAAAGACTCTTCATCGATTTCTACATCCACCCATAGCCGCTGTGTCTCCTGATTGTTTGCGGCAAAATGCTTCACACATGCTGCCACATCCCAGTTTTGAACCCCTCGGATATAAGCCGCCGCAAGCTCTCCGGCCAGGTACGGGTCTTCGCTGAAATATTCAAAATTACGCCCGCACAATGGGCTTCGTTTCATATTGACGCCCGGCCCGAGAATAATATCTTTTCCGCGTCCCCTTGCCTCTTCGCCAAGTACGCTTCCGACCTCATATGCGATGTTTCGGTTCCAGGAAGAAGCAACGGCGCTGTTGCAAGGCAGATATGTCACAAAATCATCCTGATTTCCGACAGCTTTCCATTCTGATGGAAAAAACTCCTGACGGACTCCCATCGGGCCATCTGACATTTTTAACGGAGGAATGCCAAGCCGTTTTACACCTGCTGTCTGAAACAGCTGCGCTCCATGAATCATCCCTATTTTTTCTTCCAGCGTCAGCTTACTCAGCAGATGTTGCGCGTATTGCTTCATTTCCTCATTTTTTATATTTGTATTATTATTTTTTTCATCCTTCATGAAAATCTTCCCCATTTCTATTTGTTCAAACATAACTGTGGTGACAACTAATTTGTCTAAACGGTATATATTTATCAATAGCTTTCTGAATATTTTCAGATGCAAGCTCTTTGCCTTACAGAAATTTTGGTTACACCCCTCTAATTCTTAAGGAGCATAACCAAAAATAAATTTAGCTATCTATAACTTATCGTTTGCGTTACAGCCGGATTTTTATTTCCTGTGTCTCATCCGCAATTGTCACAATACTGTCTGCACCTTCTCTGACCACTTCTCCTTGTACGCCATCTGCACGAACGATTGTACAATTTACAAACTGCAGCTTATATGCATGCTTTGACTGTGAATGCACAACTACATCACTTCCATTCTTTTGCACTGTAATATCCAACACTTTTTCCTGTCCCTGCCATACCTGCGTCTGCGCCTGTTCCTGCAGACAATATACTTTTAAGAGCAAATGCTCTGCATAGGATGCGTCTGCACTGTCTGTCCGCGTCGTTGTCGGCACGATGGCATTCTCACGCACCAGCAGCGGAACAGACAAATATCCATGCTGCTCTCTGCGCCAGCAGCCGCCTGCTGCTTCTTCTCCGGTCAGATAATTCGTCCATCTGCCTGCCGGAAGATAGTACTCTGCCATGCCCTGATCGTTAAATATCGGAGCTACCAGCAGACTGTCTCCCAGCATATATTGCCTGTCCAGATAACGACAGGAAGGGTCATTTTGGTATTCCAGCACCATGCTGCGCATAAGCGGAACACCCGTACGGGAAGTGTCTACCGAAGCGCTGTACAAATAAGGAAGAAGTGATATTTTTAATTTTGTAAAGAAACGTACAACATCAACAGCTCCTTCATCATACGCCCAAGGCACCCGATAAGAATGGCTTCCATGCAGACGGCTGTGCGAAGAGAGCAGTCCGAAAGCAGCCCAGCGTTTATATACATCTGCAGTAGAAGTGCTTTCAAACCCGCCGATATCATGACTCCAATATCCAAATCCGGACATCGTAAGCGACAGTCCTCCGCGAAGGCTTTCTGCCATTGCCTCATACGTTGACCAGCAGTCTCCGCCCCAATGAACCGGGAATTTCTGTCCCCCGGCCGTAGCAGACCTTGCAAACAAGACAGCTTCTCCCTTTCCTTTTTTCCGTTCAAGCAGCTCAAACACACACTGATTGTATAAATAAGTATAAAAATTATGCATTTTCTGTGGGTCCGCTCCATTGCTGTATACAACACCTGCTGTTGGAATCCTCTCGCCGAAATCTGTCTTAAAACAGTCTACACCCATATCCAGCAGCGCTTCCAGTTTTTCCTGGTACCAGTTCCATGCATCTTTGTTTGTAAAATCCACAAGCGCCATCCCCGGCTGCCACATATCCCACTGCCAGACATCCCCATTCGTACGTTTTACAAAATATCCATGATCCATTCCTTCTGCAAACAGACAAGACTCCTGCCCGATATATGGATTGATCCAGACGCAGACTTTCAGATTTTTTTGATGGATCCGCTGCAGCATCCCGGCCGGATCCGGAAATACGCGGTTATCCCAGACAAAATCGCTCCAATGAAATTCCTTCATCCAAAAACAGTCAAAATGAAATACCTGCAGCGGAATGCCCCGTTCTGCCATACCATCAATAAAACTCATCACCGTTTCTTCATCATAATTTGTCGTAAACGACGTAGACAGCCACAATCCATACGTCCACTGCGGTGGCAATGCAGGCTTTCCCGTCAGATCCGTATACCGCATCAGCACTTCTTTCATAGAAGGGCCATTAATAAGAAAATAATCCAGGCTCTCCCCCGGCACACTGAACTGTACTTTTGATACTTGCTCGGTGCCTGCTTCAAATGATACTTTTTCCGGATGGTTCACGAATACGCCATATCCTTTATTCGTCATATAAAAAGGTATATTTTTATATGACTGATAGGTGCTCGTACCACCATCTTCATTCCAGATATCCACGCTCTGCCCGTTTTTCACAAAAGAGGTAAACCGTTCTCCCATGCCATACACTAACTCCCCAACGGATAAATCGAGCTGCTGGCGCATATAAGCATCCGCAGGCCCTTTATCATAAGCATATCCTTTCCAATCTGTTTTCATATATGCAAGGCTGCGTCCACTGCTGGATGTAAGAACCTGCCCGTCCCGCTCATAGCTCATGCTCCATGTTTCTTTTGTAATCACAAGAGACATGCTGCCGGAAATAACCCGTATTTTTTTCTCATCCTCTTCTATCTTTAGCGGTTCATTTTTGATGCCTGCCAGCTCAAACTGCGGCCCGCTTTTTTTCACGCCCAAATGGTGGCTTGTCCTGACACGAATTACTTCCGGCATTGGCGAAGTAATTTCAATCGTCAGATTAATGCCTCCCAACGTATCCCCACGATCCTTAATCTTTGTCGTCGGCGCACAAATCGTAACCTGATCTTCCGTTTTTTTGACAAAATATACTTCCTGCGGCGCGAAGCATCCGCATCCTTCTTTCTGTAACCAGCATCCGTTTCCAAATAGCATGTGATATTCCTCCGTTTACTTAAATATATTCTATGATGGATTCATTATAGCCGCAATGATACCGACATGCTACTATAAAAATTCCATCATTGCCACCGTTTTGTTCCGTATCTTTCCGCTAATTTTGGCAGATCACTAATTTTTACTATATTTTTGCACGAATAACTACCAGATTTTTTTCTTAGTTTATGCCTTCCTTTTTGTACGCCGATATAATATACTTATATTTAGAATCCAAATGAAATGAATTGCCATGCCAGGAGAGCCAATGACAGGAAATAAACATTTTTTCAGTAAAATAAAAGTGCAGAAACAGCTTTATCTTATATACCTGATCGCCATATTGATACCAGTCGCTATTATCGGAAGCTATCTGGTTTTCAGCTCGCGTTCCCTGCTGCTGGATCATTACAAAGATGTAGCATACGCGGATAATCTGCGTGCAAAATCTCTGCTGCTGGATATTACCACAACCATTTATAATCATTCCAGATCACTGGCAAAAGACGAAGCTTTGATAGAACTTTTGTCAACGGATTATGATTCTGCGCCTGAGACTGCTCTGACTTTAAAAAATTATACCGGCTTTTATGATCTGTTATCACAGGATGTATCCATCCAGCAGATACATGTTTATACTTATAATCATACGATTCCGGAAAACGCGCAGCTTCATCATATAACAGATGAAGTGCAAAAGCAGGACTGGTTCCAACGTGCCTCTGCCTCTGTATCTCCGTTTTGGAGCGTCACAACCGTTTCCGACGATTTCGGAAATGATATTACGGCATTGTGCCTGTATTCGCGGATTTTTTTGCCAAAGCAGAAAAGTTATGCCATTCTGAATATGACACTTAGCAATAATCATATGAAAAACCGTATTGAAGGCAGCAGCCTGTACACTGTAATGTGGCTGAATGATGAAGGTATTTTTTACCGAAGCAGCCGGACACAGCCGGAATATGATTTGATTACTTCCTATGCTCCCGGTACAAACCGTACTTATACCGGTACGGTTGAACTGGATGAAAAAATGATCGGCTGCGTTGCCCCTTTGCTGTCTTCGTATTCCCGTGATCTGTTTTATATTGCTTCTATTAACAGCACCGGATATGCCTATATACAAAAAATTACATATACGTATCTGTCTATCCTGCTGCTGATCTTATTTGCGACAAGTATGTTTATTTTTCTGTTTTCGCATTATTTCAGCCGGCGGGTCATTGCATTACGTGAAGCTATGCACAACGCGAGTCTTGGCAATTACCACGTGATTGATTCTTTTCCGGGGGAAGATGAGATTTCAGATGCTTTTGCGGATTTAAATATTATGATTCAGGATATCCTGCACAAGGAAGCTTCCATTTATGAAGCGCAAATCCGAGCCCAGCAGCTGGAAAACCAGCAGCAGAAAATGGAGTTTAAAATGCTCTCCAGCCAGATCAATCCACATTTTTTATATAATACACTGGAAACGATCCGTATGCGCTCTATTAAAGCCGGCTGTCTGGAAGTAGCAAATGCAATTAAGCTGCTGGGCAAATCCATGCGCTATGTACTTCAAAATACAGCTACGTCTTTTACGACGCTGCAAAAAGAGCTGGATTATATACAAACATACCTTGCCATCCAAAAACTGCGTTTTCATGACAGGGTAAATTATTCCCTGAAAATACGCACGCCGATAGATCTGGAAGAATATTCGATCTTTCCGCTGCTCTTACAGCCTGTAGTGGAAAATGCTGTATTACATGGCCTGGAGGAAGTAGAAGAGAACGGTCGTATTATTATCCATATTCTGACACAGGGAAGCAACCTGCATATTGTTATTTTTGATAACGGACGCGGTATGACTTTAGAAGAAATAGACCATATGCAGCAAAATATGCGTAATCATCCCGAAGACTCATCCAAGAGCATCGGGTTATTTAACATTTACTACCGTATTCAACTGTATTATGGTGATACTTACGGAATCCGGGTACAAAGCAAACCCGGGTTTGGAACGGCAGTTACACTGATTCTGCCTGCACAACCACCAACATTCAGAGGAGATCATGTATGAAACTGTTCATTGCTGATGATGAAATCGATGTCCGTGAAGGCATCCGATACTTGCTGGACTGGCAGTCGCTTGGCTTTGTAATCTGCGGAGAAGGTAAAAACGGCCCGGATACCTTGGAACAAATCTTAAAGCTCCAGCCGGACGTAGTGCTTATGGATATCCGTATGCCAAGGCTAAGCGGCCTGGAAGTCGTCAAAGCTTCTTTGGAACAAGGATTTTCCGGAAAATATATTATTATAAGCGGCTACTCAGATTTTGCCTACGCCAAAGAAGCCATCCGCTATGGCGTTACCTGCTATTTAACAAAACCGATTGACGAAGACGAGCTGCTGCACGCTGTATTGGAAGCCAAAGAAGCTCTGGAACAGGAGCAGGAACAAAAGAAAAAGCTAATCGTCTACCGTGATAAAGCCAGAGAATCCATTTTGTCCGAAATTATTCTGAATCAGGCAGATTACCTTTATCTGGACTATCACGACCTGATTTTGGAATCCCCTGTCTATCAGATCGTGCTTTATACAAATTATAATCAGGAATCGTTTCGGACTGCGTGGGATTTTGCAGACATTTTGCGTCTTGCGAATAAAAACCATAATTCACTGGATCATATTGTATTAAATCGTCAGGATGTCATTTTATTAAAAGGCAACTTTGCCTTAAAACGTTTTCAGGAGCTTGTATCCCGCCATATCAGCCAGCCGCAGAAAGGTTCTCCATTAGATTCCCTGTTTCTGACTTATGGCCGTCCAGTATATTCGGTAGAACATATCCATCGTTCGTTTGAAGATGCGAGCCTTTTGATGAAACGGAGATTTTTCTGCAGCTACAATCAGCATGTGCTTGGTTATCAGGATATCCCGCAGGATTATGAAGAAAATATAAACAGTACAGATATGGAATCCCGTTACGCACAGCGGATCGCAGATTATATACAGACCGGCAACCGCCGCATGATTCAGGAACAGCTGATGAAAATAAAAACAGACCTCTACTATGCTGATGAAGAGGTATCCATTTTAAAACATTATCTGGCCGATATTATGATTCAGGTAAAAGCTGTCATCAGCCGCACCTATGGAAGCATGGATATTCCTCTGCCAAGCAATGCAGCCATTATCAGTACCGTAGAAGAAAAATATTACTTATATGAAATTCTGCAGTTTTTTATGGTGCAGTTTGAAATGTGCACAAATACGATTGGTTCTCCTACCAGAGAAAGCGTTATGGACGGCATTTTAGACTATATCCGCCACCATTACCAGGAAAATTTAAAGCTCGGCGCTATCGCGGAACTGTTTGGTTACAACAGCTCTTATCTTGGGAAAATTTTCAGCAAGGCAACCGGGAAAAATTTCAATGCTTATATCGACGAACTGCGGATTGAGCAATCGAAAGAACTGCTAAGCAGTGAACAGTACAAAGTATATGAAGTCGCACAGCTTGTCGGATATTCGAATGTGGATTATTTTCATAAAAAGTTTAAAAAATATGTGGGCGTGAGTCCTGCTGAGTACCGTAAAAACGGATAAAATTATTAAATTTTATGGATAACTATTGCTATGTCATAACTTTTATGATACCGTAAAATTGCATAGTCCATCAGACAGCTACAATTCATAAAGGAGGGCTCAATTATGACCCAAGAAGAAATGCAGAGATTTCTTATTAAAGAAGCGCAAAGAGGAATCGCTGAGATTGAGGCATACAGAAACCTGATGGAAATCATTGGTATTGAATTTCCAAAAGAAAAAGAACTATCTAAAAATTAGCACATAAAATAAATATAGCCCAAAATAAAACGTAACGGATAGCTGCCAACAGTTATCCGTTACGTTTTATTTACTGCATTTTAAATATCCCAACCTGGCTTTCCAAATCTGCTGCAAGTTCTTTTAAGACTGCCGCTTCTTTTGTCATCTGTTTCACCCGTTCATTCAACTGTGCTGTGGAAGACGCTGTTTCTTCGCTTGCCGCCGCATTTTCTTCGGATATGGCAGATAAAGATGTTATCATATTCATCATCTGGTTTCTTGCTTCGTCTAATACACCGGACTGCTGCTGAATATGCTCCATTTTTCCCAGCGATTCCCGGATGCCTTTGCTTACCGTTTCAAAGCAGATACCGGTCTGGCTCAGCTTTTGTTCCTGACTTGCTACAATTTCTACCACATGCTCCATCGTATGTACCGTTGTTTCTGCGTCGTTTAAAAGCACATGAATAATCTGCTCGATCTGCTGGGCGGAAGTGCTGGACTGCTCGGCAAGCTTTTGAATCTGTGTTGCCACAATCGCAAATCCCCGACCCTGTTCCCCTGCGCGGGCTGCCTCAATCGAAGCATTTAAAGACAGCAGGTTCGTTTCATCGGCAATAGAAGTAATCATCTCCACCGCTTTTTGTATCTGCTGGGCAGACGCGTTTGTCGTCTGTATCTGCTGAGCAATCACGTCAACGGCATCCGTCGTCTTTTTCGTATAGGCAGACAGTTCTTCAAGAATACGGTTGACGTCTTCTCCGGCTTTTCCCATTCCGCTTGTAATCTTTGTCATAGCAGTAATATCTGTAGTCATTTCACTAATAATGCCGCCCATTCTTTCGATATCGGTCATCGCTTCTTCGGTTTCTTCTGCCTGTGAAACCGCTCCGCTTGAAATCTCGCTGATCGCCCGGTCGACCTTATCCGAATCACTGCTCGTCATCGCAGCTGCCTGTTCCAGCTCATCGGCTGAGTTCATAAGCACTTCTGCGGAATGCTGGATATTCCCGATCATATTACGCAAAGAAGTACGCAGCCTCGTAATTCCATGCAGCATAGCTCCAATCTCATCCCTGCGGCTGCTTTTTTTGTCCTGTACCTGTGCCAGATTCCCATCCGCTACTTTTCCAAACAGATTCATCATATGTTTTAGCGCCCTTGCGATAGATACTGCCATCACCGCCGTAAACAGCAGTGCCGCTACAATAACGGCCGCACTTAGTAAGCTCATTTTTACCGCATCAGACGTAATGGCATCATTTACCTGCGCACTCTTTTTTCCCGTAAAAATCATGCCATATACGGAACCTTCTTTATTTACGACCGGCATGTAGTAACCATAATAATGCTCTGCACCCAGCTCGATATCTTCTGAAAAATACTCTTTTCCCTGTTTCAGCACCGTCTGTTCTACTTCACCGCTTACCGTTCCCTCCATCATACGCTGCCGGTCTTCTCCCAACAAAGAAGTGACTACGGTACTCGTACCATAATGCAAAGAAACATCAATGCCGGATTCATTGCTCAGCTTATCTACGAGATTATAATTCTCGCTGACCACAAACGTACCTTTTATAACATTTCCGGATTCCAGCATAATAAAATCCCCGTTTCCTGCCGCATCGTAAGCTCCCTGGACTGCCAAAGCCACACTTTTTAATCCTTCGTAAATCTCATTTTTCATGCTTTTTTTCAAATTCGCCTGACCATATACTGTTAAAATAATGCCCAGTATGACTACAGGCAGTACCGACATGCCGATCAGCTTCATTGCGATACTGATTTTCCTTTTTCCTGTTTTCATATTTTCCTCCACCTGTTTGGTTGCTGTATCTTTTATTCTTCTGAGGCTTTGCGGCGTGCAGCTTCTTTTTCGCACCACTGAACGCAGTCTGCATAACCGGCCGCATCTGCCTGTCTGTACATCTTCGACAAGACCTCTTCAAATGCTTCTGTTGTATCTGCAAATATTGCGTCCCAGGATCCATTTCGAATAATTTCGCTTACTTTTCCCCATTTTTCACCCAATTCCGGTGATTTTGCACTTGCCGTATAAGTATTCGGTTTTGAAATGGAATGCTTAAAACCGGACAAATATTCTTTTGCATTGGAAGCATTCTGATCTTCCCGCCATCTTTTCTCAACGGCGCTGACATCTGCATCAATGACATTCGGCCAGGAAGACGTGCTGTACGTTTGGCCATTAGACTCCGGATTCCATGTATGCAGCGTCCAGGTCGTATTATTAAACTGTGGGATGCCTTCTGACCAGGTTCCGGTATATCCAGATGATTCCGGCATTTTGCGGTCCTCTCCGGCCGCATCCGCAGGCAAATCAATCAAACAGGTATTTTTCTCCAAATCATAATCCCAGCCAACGCCTTTCGGTCCATATTCCTGCGTCAGTCTGCCTTCTGGTGTGCACAGCCAGTTTAAAACTGCCATCGTAAGCTGCGGATATTTCGTTGCAGCGCCAATCGTCCACAATCGGTTCCCACCATTCTCATTTAGTCCATATACAAGTGTATTTTGGTTTTCTGCGGCCAAAGGAAGCATGATCTTCCCATCTGCAGTATGGTTTACCGTATTATACTGCGGCGCTGCCAGCCAGCTGAAAATACAAAAAAAAGCCGCTCCATCCTGATAATCATTGATACATCCCTCATATCCCTGTGTCCGCGACTCCGGATCTAACAGGTCATTGTGGTATAAGTCATTGTAAAAACGCAAAATACGTTCATAGCTGCCGCCTTTTGTAAGACACCCTTCAAAGCTGCCGTCAGTCACATCATATAATCCGACTCCGAACTCATCCATTCCGAAAAAATTCGTGCACGCAGATTTTGCAAACATCATCATATCCCCGTCCCAATCTGCAAACAACGATACACCGTATGTCTCCTTTCCTGAATCTGAAACCGGACAAATTTCTTTCATCTGCTTTAATACTTCTACATAGTCCTCCAGCTCTTTTACTTGCGGCTTGCCAATCTGCTCATACAAATCCCAACGAATATCCGGGTGATAGTCAAAATTCCCATATTCTCCGCCTTCTGTGGCAACATCGTACCCAAACCCATAAATATGCCCGCCGGAATTTTTTCTGTTTTTTTCCAGCGCCTTTTTCATGTGCGCCTGCATATAGGCCCCATATTCCTCCAACAGCTGATCTTTTTCCCAGTCCAGCAAAAGACCGTCTTCGATCGCAGAATGGTACTGATCTGAATCTGTCCCCCAGATTACAATATCTCCCAGATCTCCGCTTTTTGCCTGACGATCGTAAAAATCTTCGCTGCCGTCAGAAATAAAGTTCAGTTTTACATGGAATTTATCCTGCAAAATCTGTGCAAACCATCCTTGCTGCTCCCCCTGATAGCCGCTCAGCTGCGAATATACATCCAATGTGACCGTTTCTTTTGGAAGAATCGCTTCCAGGCTTGCGGATATCTCTTCCTGGCTGCTATCTGTTTCTTTTTCTTTTGTTTCAGACTGTCCCGGCTGTTCCTGGCTGCTCTGCTGATTTTTTCCGCTGCAGGCGCTACAGCACAGTGCGGCAGATAATATTGCGCAAATCCAGCTCTTTTTTTTCTTCCTCATAGCTGCCTCCTCCCGCTCGTACATCATATATGACTCTAATTATATAGAAATTTTTGCCTGGAAAATACGGTATAAATTCGACATGATAGACATGATTTATTCCATATGCAAGAAATTTTCTTTATGATATAAAAACAAATAAAAAACGCATTTCAGCATAAACTCTGAAATGCGTTTTCATATGATATCCTACCAAATATTCGTATATGCGCAACATAATGACACCTACAATAAGGATTTTGTTATCACAATATTTTAGACTGATGAATGATAATATGTATCTTTTTTTCCTTCATTTTAGCTTCATAACTCATTTTAAAATTTAAAGGATTTTCAATAATTTTCTCTCTGTCATATAGAAAGAAACAAATATTTTGAGCGCCATACTTTTTCACACAAAATTGTACATCTTCCGCCTTTAATGCCATTTTATCGCCTTCTCGTATAATAAATTTATTGTCATATAAATAATTTTTATCCATTATAACACAAATTAAACAGATTTAAACCATTTTTATTATCCATATTAATTAAATTATTATATTTTACATTGCATTCAAAAAATTCCTCCTTTTATTAAATTCATATCCTCTAATAAAAAGAGATGCCTTGTATAGAGAACCGACATATTTTTTCTGGATTTTTTATTAGCCACGGTTATGAAACGGTTGGCTGATTGCCTGTTTTTAGAGGGCATTAGTAGATAAAATAAGTAAATAATTTAAATATATAAATAAAACAGAAAATTATAATGAAAAATGTAGATTTTTGTGTTATAATGTATAAGCGATAATATTTAGTTATCT
>CAJUBQ010000116.1 GCA_910584595.1 uncultured Eubacterium sp. | reverse complement strand
TGAGACAGGGCCGATTCCCTCATCCAGCGTCCGGGAGGCCCCAAAGCAACACTTTGTCTAAACTGCTGCTTTATTACTTGCCCCCGTGAAAAGTAACTACTTAGCAGTTTAGATTATGTGTTGTATATTGTCCTCCCGGACGTCGGATGATAGGAAGCTGCGCTGGCTTCTTGTTCCTGTTCCAGAATGCAACAAGCACTAAGCATTCTGCATTTACACTATGACAACCGGACGGTCGCTCTGCTATAATGCATCCTTCGGGCACACTTTCACGCACTCAAAGCATAAAATACATTCTGTCCCATTCCTGCGTTTCCTTGAAGTATCCGTTACATCAACATCCATAGGACATACCTTTTTGCACTTTCCGCAAGAAATGCATTTGTTCGTATCACATTTTATACGTATCAGAGAAAAATAAGACATCGGTTTTAAAAATATGGTAATCGGACAGATATATTTGCAAAAAGCACGATTATCTTTCAGTTTGAACGCTAACACAATGCCCGTTATGTAATAGATCATATTTCCTATTAAGAACGACCAAAACATGATTTTTTCCATAGTTTTTACTTGCAGCAAAAATAAGGCACTGACAAATATAAAAGACAGGACAAACGTAAGATACCTTATCCATCCCCATTTTTTTCTGGGCTGCTGAGGTACTTTATACGGAAGCAGGTCCAGAACCATTGCTGTCCAGCAGGCAAAACCACACCACCCTCGCCCAAACATCAGCGGCCCAAATATTTTTGCCACCACATAATGAATCGTCGCCGCTTCAAAAACCCCTGTGAATAAATAGTACCAAAATCCTTCGATTTGCATATTTTCATTGCAAAGCAGTCCAAGATAAACAAACATATAAGTACCAACTAAAAACTGCGTAACTCTGCGCGCATGTTTGTATCGAAGCTGAAACAATAGAAATCCTAATGCTATCGATGTGCCAATATAGCTGAAATTGAATAAATAAAACAGATTATGCTGCGTCTGCCAAAGCGTTATTGCGATAAGCTCAAAAATCAGCCACATAACAGCAGCCATCCGATATTTTTTTATCTTTTGCAATTGTTTCATCATAACTGTCCCCTCCTAATTTTCCGCAACATCTGCTGATTTCAATCTCTCCATACACCGCTCTGCCCACTCTATACAGGTTTTGATAAAACGATGTCCAAAATCAGCAGTCAGCTGCCAATAAAGTGTTTCGTAATCATCTTTGTTGGATCCATAATTTTCTATACTTTCCGGTATGGAATCCATTCTTTTCAAATACGCTTCGCATTCTTCCCGGAACCGGCGCAGCTTATCCATACTCTGAGCCGGGGTTATATTTCCGCTGAAAAAGAATTTCATAAGAAAAACGCTTTTAAAATGTGTGACATCTTCTCTGCCTCCCTCGGCAAGCCAATGCAGAAATTCTTTTCTGCCGGCGTCCGTAATGGAATATATTTTTTTATTTGGACGCTCTGACTGAACAACCGTTTTGCCGGATATATATCCTTTCTGTTCCAGCTTTTTTAATTCCAGATAAATATGGCTGTTTTGCGCATGCCAAAAAAATTCCAATGACGACTCAAATGCTTTTGCCAGATCATATCCACTCATTGGCCCATAATTTAAAAACCCTAAAATTCCAAACGATAAAGACATCTTCTACCTCCATAATGATAATAGTATAATTTTATACTAATCAATTATTATATTATTGTCAATGATTAATTGGTGCACTCACAATCATTGTTTATTTCCAGGCTAAGGAACTGTCGCGGAATCACTTACCGATAGACCGCATAATTTTCTTCTATCACGCTGTGAGGAAATCAGGCGCAAAATCTTTCTTCCAAAACACATGACAAAAACCCTCAGCGTAGTAATTCTACACTGAGGGTTTTTCATAAGCAGCGCTGCATTTAAATTTTTAAGCAGCAATCTTATATTCTTCACATTGAAATTAATGACATCCCCGGCAATGGCTGCAGTCTCCGCCACAATTTGATTTTCCGTTTTTTTTATCCCTTATCATACTGCGTATAATCAAAAAAACAATTCCTGTAAGCCCTGCCAAAACAACCATCGTCCCCATAGCTGCATCCTCCTTTCTGCACAAAATCTTCCTCTTTTATTTTCATCCACTGACTTTTTACAGTTTAGCTCCTGCCATTTTATTTCTGCTGGCCTGATGCAGACGGTTTTTTGGATAAGGACGCAGCAGCAGATAAAGCATCCCTGCAACAATAATTACAGAAATAATCGTTCCTATGCCTATCTGTCCTGTCGTAAAAAATGTACCAAGCTGGTAAATACACAAAGAAACCGCATAGGCAACTGCACACTGATAACCAATGGCAGTCCAGAACCATTTTGTATGGTTCATCTCCCTTTTGATTGCTCCCATTGCAGCAAAGCAAGGGGCGCACAACAAATTAAATACAAGAAAAGAATATGCGGCGACTCCGGTCATAGAAACTGCAAGTGCACTCCAAATCTCTTCTCCATAATCAGCCACTTGTGCAAAGCCAAACAAGATACCAAACGTTGCAACCACATTTTCTTTTGCAATCAGTCCGGTTACAGCCGCAACCGCCATCTTCCAGTCACCCCAGCCAAGCGGTGCAAAAACCGGTGCAATCAAACCGCCAACAGCTGCTAATATGCTATGCTCCAGCTGCTCTGTTTCCAGCATTGCAAATCTGCCGTCCACCCAGCCGAATCCCTGCAGAAACCATAAAACAATCGTAGACAGCAAAATAATTGTACCAGCTTTTTTTATAAATGACCAGCCCCGTTCCCACATGCTCCTTAACACATTTTCAACCGTAGGCATATGGTAAGCCGGAAGCTCCATGACAAACGGCGCGGGATCCCCTGCAAACATCCTCGTTTTTTTGAGTATCATACCGGAACAGATAATTGCTGCAATACCAACAAAATAAGCGCTCCAGGAAACCCAGCCTGCATTGTTAAAAAATGCTCCTGCAATCAAACCGATAATCGGTAGCTTTGCTCCACATGGAACAAATGTCGTCGTCATAACCGTCATCCTGCGGTCTCTTTCATTTTCTATCGTACGCGATGCCATAATTCCTGGCACACCGCAGCCGCTTCCAATCAGCATGGGAATAAACGACTTTCCTGATAAGCCAAATTTGCGGAAAATCCGGTCCATAATAAACGCTACCCGCGCCATATATCCACATGCTTCCAAAAAAGCAAGAAACAAAAAGAGCACAAACATCTGAGGCACAAAGCCAAGTACCGCCCCAACGCCTCCGACAATCCCATCTGCAATCAGCCCAGTCAGCCAGTCCGCACATCCAATTGCTTCCAACGTCCCTGTCACACCTGGTATCAGCCATTCTCCAAACAATGTGTCATTCGTCCATCCTGTCAGCATATCGCCTACGGTTGAGACTGATACATAGTATACGAGAAACATGACTCCTGCAAAAATCGGCAATGCCAGCCACCGATTTGTAACAACTCTGTCTATTTTATCAGAAATGGTCAGTCTTTCTTTTCTGTCTGTTTTATCACAGCACTCCTTCATCACCGAAGAAATAAATACATACCGTTCATTTGTAATAATACTTTCTACATCATCATCAAACGTATCTTCCAGTGCACGAATCTGCGCAGACACATCCGGCGCACTCGTTAACTGTGTACTTATTTTATCGTCTTTTTCCAGCAGCTTGATCGCGAAAAATCGTTTTTGCTCCTCCCTTACCTCGCTTCCAAGCAAGCCGGCCGTCTCATAAATGATTCGTTCCACCTGCTGCGAAAATTCATGCGCACCCATTGCACTTTTTTTCTGTGCAAGAGATACTGCCTTTTGCGCCGCTTTTTGAATGCCAGTCCCTTTCAATGCAGAAATCTCTGCTACTTCACAGCCAAGCTTATGACTTAATTTGTCTATATGTATCTGATCTCCTGTTTTTTCCACAATATCCATCATATTGACTGCAATCAACATGGGAATGCCAAGCTCTGCCAGCTGCGTAGACAAATACAGATTCCGTTCCAGATTTGTCCCGTCTACAATATTTAAAATCACATCCGGCTGTTCCTGAATCAGATAATTTCTGGCCACAACCTCTTCCATCGTATAAGGCGACAGTGAATAGATGCCCGGCAAATCTGTCACTGTAACATCTTTATATCCTTTTAATTTTCCTTCTTTCTTTTCTACGGTTACCCCAGGCCAGTTGCCTACAAACTGATTAGAACCTGTCAGTGCATTGAACAGCGTTGTTTTTCCACAGTTTGGATTTCCTGCTAATGCAATTTTTACTGCCATATCGATCCTCCTTTTTCTGTTTTGATCTTATTTGTTATATGCTCCTACTATTTATTATATATAGCTATTTTAAATTAGTTTTTACTAACTTATGAGCAAAAAAAAGAATGATTGTTCCTATATACCTATACAAAGCAGTTCTATGCCACTTCGATCATTTCTGCATCTGCTTTTCTTAATGACAACTCATATCCCCGTACGGTAATTTCCACAGGATCGCCAAGAGGCGCTACTTTTCTTACATAAATGGTCACTCCTTTTGTAATTCCCATATCCATAATCCGTCTTTTTACCGGCCCTTCTCCAGTCAGCTTTACTACTGTTACTGTCTGCCCTATACTTACATCTTTTAACGTTTTCATAGCATTCTCCTTATCATATTTAAAAATCAAATGAATATTTTATTCGCCATTTCTTTCCCTATCGCTACTCTGGAATCTTTAATATTAACAATCATATTTCCATCTGTATCAGAAATCACCGTTACAATTGCACCGATGACAAATCCCAGATTTTCCAAAAATCTACGTGTATCTTCCCTGCCGCCGACTTTTTTAATGGTACCAGGTTCCCCTGTTTTAATCATTGATAGTGGCATATGCAATCCCTCTTTTCTCTTTATGACTGTCTAAAATAGAAATCAATTGAAGTCTTCAATTATTTTGCTCCTTACTTTTATTAGTCTATACTAACTTTTGATAGTTGTCAAGGACTATTTTCTCTTTTTTGCTTTTTCATTTATTTTTCTTTGAAGCATGTGGCCTGTTTTTCATTTGTTCTAATACTTTCGAAATGAAAACGAATGCAAAACAGACAAAAAAAATACTTTATTGATAAATTTACTTAATTTTAACTTAAGTATGGATTAATTAAAATTAACATTCTTTAGTTTGTTGATTCATAGCATTGATATTTCAACATAATTATATTGAAATATTAGTTAAAATTTTAATTCGAAAATCGAAAGAAAAGGATAAAAAAGGTGAAACCCAAATTTACATTACTCTGCAGCCTCTTATCCGGCCTGCTGCCCGGCGGAGGGGGAACGTGCGAGGCGGCACATTAAACTATCAGGAAAATAGGGGCATTTCGTTATTTGGTTATGACATCCCAGGAAAAGGTGTAAGTAAATTTTTGATGAGTTTTTATTAGCTCTAATTATGAAAGAAGCAGTCATTGAATACAAGAGAGGATATGTAGGAGTAACATCCAAAAGTAAAAAGCGCTTATCACATAAGGAATATCTGATAAGCGCTCAACATTATGAAATTGTTTTTAAAATATAATCAAGCCCGTCTTGTAATGGATATACAGCTGCATGATTTTTAAGAATCTGTAATACAATATTAAATTGTGAAGTTTCATTGTCATCATCGTATAAAAAGACTATTTTATAACGGCTTTTTAATTCTTCCGCTGAAAAAGCCCATTGTTTAGCAGAAGGAATCAATTTGGCAGCATTTTTCCCTTTGAATGAAAAAAGTTTGATTGCCACATTTCCAATAATGTAGTCAAAAGTGACATTTTCATCATAAATACCATATACTTTCGGCGGAGAAAACTCAGCATTCGATGAAGCAAGAATTTTGCGAATATATTTCTTTTCTACAAAATTGCTCAGTCGTTTTTCTTTGCTGAAATCAAATTTAAGATACATTTTTGTGAGATTCTCCACATAATCTTCGTTTTCTTCTACTTCCATCACAGTGACAGGTGAAAAACGAAATTCATTCACATAGATCTTAGTAAAATCCGTTATAGAGAAAGTCTGATTATAATTAAATATATTTGTCTCTATCTGCTGTTTTATTCCTAACAAGTATAATTTAACAAATTCAACGTCTGCTTCATCATCAAATGCCTGAAAACGCTTGAAATTAGAGATATATCTGAAATCACGTTTTCCGGTTGTCAAATTATGAAAAAGCATTCCAATATACAAACACTCTTCAGAGATAACATTGTTGTAATATTTCAGAGATGAATATTCAACCTGATACATAATATACCTCCTTTCATTTTGTTAAATAATTTGTTATTGTATTGCAAATGTCATCAAGATGATCGATGCGGTAAAGAATATATGCTATAAGTGCATCTGTGTCGCGAGAGGTAGGCATCCACACAGAAGGCACATCTGTAAGTATCCTGCTAAGGGTTTTTTTAGTTATTTTATTGCTAAATTCAAAATTTAATTTATCAAAGCGTTTTTTCGTTATGGTCATAGTATGGAAAAACATACTGTATAAGTATGTATTATCATCAAGGATGCGTGTACTAAAATAATCTTTTTCTGCAATTGCCCTGTTTAAGCAGGATGCATCCCAGATCGCCTGGTTAATAAAAACGTGTGAGTGGTCTATTACCTGCAGAGTAATGTTGTTTTTATAATATTGGACAAGTAAATTACCTGGATTCCGGTCTGTATTAAATATTACATGGTCAAAAAGAAGTATTTTAAAAAAATCTTCTTTATTTTGCATTAACGGAATAATAGTATCCACTAAAGTAACAGATTTATTTAGATATGTAGAATAAAAACCATATCCAAATTGTTTCGAATTAACACAATTATTATAAATGACAGTATTTTGGTCAATTAAGCATATTCCGGATACTGGCATTGGAATATTAAGAAGCATGGCCATCCGATAACATACGTATTCATTAAACAATACCAAAGAACCTTCAGGTCCATTAAGTGTTTTTATAATGACTGGTATATTGTCATCAGTCATGGCAAGCTTTGGCTCGGTGATACCATTTCCCATATTATGCTGAACCGTTCTAATGTGTTCAAGTCGTATGGCAACCACCTTCTTTCGTATAATGAGATACGGGAAATATTATAACATAGATTGTAAGGTTTGCGAAGCTGCAAATTGCTAAAGTTTAAAGATTATGAATAAACATTTTTGCAGATCAAAAAGAGAAAATAATATGCATATTTATATATCGGTTAAAACGTTCTTTCAAATGGAACAACTACGATTCATAAAAAATGCTAAATTTATAAGGTTTTTTTGCAAATGTATCTTGGAAGCCAGACGAGGAGGAACGTGCCAGACGGTACTTTGTACGGATCATTTTTTCCGCTGCAGGGCTTCTTTTTTTAACATTTCAAACGCATCTTTCATTTCCTTTCATCTTTCTTCCGGGAATCCGTCAGTTTTTTTCGCTGCACAGTTCATACCGCTGGCTTTTTGCAAGGAAAAAGCAGGTGCGAAATCTGCCGTGGTGTTTGTGCACTGCTTTTATCCCCAAAACAACAGTCCTATGCTAGAGCGTGTTTGAAAATGCTCTAAGAGATTTGTCATTTTTTGTCAGTTCCTGTCAACTACTTTTGCTTGTCTTTTTCCATTTTTCAACATATAATGATCTTCGTCAGCAGACATTCTATACTTTTAACTACAAAGGAGGAATTTCATTTATGAGCAAAGGAAAAAAACGGGCACTGACGATCGCTGGCATTCTTTTGCTGATCGCAGTCACCGTCGTCATCTGCTACTTTTTGTTTCGAAAGCAGCAGGAACCGGATCCATTATATGATGACAATGCAACGATTGGCATTCTGCCAGGCATCGATATTGATGAACGCAGAAAAGAACTTCAAGATATGCTCGACCGCAGCGTCATTGCATTTTCCATTAATACATCCCCGGTATTTCTAAACGGAACTTCTGAAGGAAACCTGCTGATTGAAAATCCCGGCAATAATGCCAAACTGTTACAAGTACGTATCCTGATTGATGATACCGAAGAAGAAGTCTATGCTTCCAAATATATCAAGCCTGGTTCTTATATCGAAAAAGTAAAATTGGATAAAGTACTGGAAAAAGGTACGTATCCGGCTACTGCTTACTTTTCTGCCTATGATGAAAATACAACGGAATACATCGGGCAAACCGGTGCACAAATAACGATATCCGTACAAAATTAAACCATACGGCCTGACAATTACGTTGCTATTTCAACAAAACATATAAGATGCATACTGTTATAGATGCGGACAGGAGGTACTTATGAAGAAAAAAACACTCTTTTTACAGCTTGCCATAACAGCATCTTTGCTGTTTTCAACTGCTGCAAATGCCGCTGAAATCACTTCTACCAGAGATATCCCTGTAGGAGGTTCCGGACAGATGGAGATGGTTGGTACGATCGAACCAACGATTCTTTCCGTAACAATGCCGACATTTGTTCCTTTTAACTTAAGCAGCAGTCTGTCCACACAAAACAAAGTTATCTCTCCGCGTATCAATGTGAAAAATAACTCCAATATTCCGGTTCAGGTAGACGTTGCTTATACGAAAGTTGATATGAGCAAAATGCCAAACGTTGAATGGAGCGACGACGGCTCTGTAAAGCCAAATCAGATTGCCATTGGATTAAAACAAGAAGAAGAAAATGGTGAAATGCCTACGGATCTGTCTCACGCAAGATGGCTGAAAGATAATGAAGCACAGGATATGAATGTTATGATTCTGGATGCCAATCAGGAAAATGCCATGTATGTTGTCGGCACCTTAGGTCAGGATGTTTCTGAAAGCGCAACCTTTAACGTAACTCCAACCTTCGTTGTAAGCAAAACAAGTACAACGCCATAACTGAAACTATCACACAAACAAATGACTAATAACAGCATCTATAATTGTATGTGCCTATACATTCAAGTACAACGGATATGAAATAATATCCGTTGTACTTGACAGAAAGGATATCACCATGGCAGTTTATTATTTCACGATCTGCACACTTACAGGACTGGGTTTTGTTCTGACCGAAAAGCAAAAACATGCAAAAACAACGGTTTTATATTTATCTGTTGTTTTTGCACTTCTTACTTTTCTGGCTTCCTTTCGTTATGCTATCGGCTTTGATTATTTCGCTTACCGAAACATTTTTGAAATGACGTCAAACCTGTCGTTTAATGATATCCTTTATTACTACGGATATGAACCTCTCTTTTTTGTACTATGCGCACTTTTTCATCTGTGCGGCCTGTCCTTTCAAAGTCTCATTACAAGTGTCAGCATCTTTGTCATACTTGCTGCCATGTGGTTTATCTTCCGATATTCCAAATTGCCATGGATGAGCGTATATTTATATATTACTCTGCAGTTTTTCGCTTACGATATGAACCTGATGCGTCAGGCAATTGGTGTTTCTTTTTTCCTTCTTGCCTATCCTTATTTGGAGCATCAAAAACCGCTGCCATATACGATTTTGCTCTTTGTTGGGGGACTTTTTCATAACTCTTTGTGGTTTATGTTTCCTCTCTATTTCCTATTGCCCAAAAAATTTTCCTGCAAATCGGCGGCATGTCTGGCTCTGATAACCGGATGCGGATATTTATTTTTTGATCCGTTGTTTTTGCTGATAAAACCTTTCCTTCCGGAAAAATATGCCATTTATCAGGACTCTTACTTTTGGAATTCCAACAGCTGGGAATATCTGGTCCTTCCGGCTCTTTATTGTCTACTTATTTTCCTATTCCGAAAACGTATAAAAAACTTACGCAGACGGACGATATATTTAAACAGTGCGATCTTTTATTTTTTGATCCATCTATTCATTACAAAACATTTTATTTTAGAACGGTTTGCCATCTACCCTTTTGTATTTTCACTAACGGCCATTCCGGAAATCGTTGCTTCCTATCGAAGCGCTGGCCGAAGCAGCGCAAAACATCCCCGTATGCTGCAAAAATATGATTGCATGATATTGCTTTTTTTAGCTTTTGGTGGAGCTTTCTTTCTTTTTGCTGCCCAAAAGGGATTTCATCATGTCTATCCTTATGTGAGCCTGCTGGATCAGAGCAGGTCTATGCCTGTGGGAAACTAAAAGACGCCAAACAACTTCCCTATCCAATACCCGAGCCCCAGCAGCCAGCTTGCAAATATCCCATACAGGATCACCGGCCCCGCAATCGTAAATATTTTGGCGCCGATCCCAAATACCTGTCCTTCTTTCTGAAATTCAATCGCTGGCGCTGCCACGCTGTTTGCAAATCCGGTAATCGGCACAAGCGCTCCTGCGCCGCCCCACTTCGCAAACGACGGATAAATATTCAAACCGGTTAATACGATGCTTAAACATATCAAAGACAGGCTGCACCAACTGCCTGCTGTCTCTTTATCAAGCCCCATTTGCATAGCCGTATTTAATATGATCTGTCCGATCACACAAATAATCCCGCCTACAATAAACGCCCGGCACATTGCCCAGGCCAGATTTCTCGTTGGCGTCACCTGCTTCACATATTCATTATATTCCTGCTGCTGCCGCTGTTTTTCTTCTTCTTTCATATTTACCAGCTCCTATCCTATTGTTTTCTCTTAAGAACTGTAAGCAAATGACAAACTTACAGTTCCTTATAGATAGGATAAATCGTCTGAACAATTATATACTGGAAATCTTTTCCTGATTCATTAAATCTTGCACAACTGCCCCCGCTAAAACCAGCCCTGCCGCAGAAGGCACAAATGCATTGCTGCCCGGAGCAACCTTACGGTTATTGTTAACCGTCTGCTCTTTTTGATCTGACTGCGTACAGCCTGCAGGCTCACAAGGACGTTCCGTGGAATATACGACCTTTAATTGTTGTATGCCACGCTTTTTCAGCTCTCTTCGCATCACTTTTGCCAATGGACAAACCGTTGTTTCATAAATATCTGCCACCCGGAAAGCGGCCGGATCCATCTTATTGCCTGCACCCATAGAACTGATAATGGGTGTGCCTGCTGCCTGTGCCTGTTCTATTAATGCAATCTTTCCGGTTACCGTATCAATGGCGTCGACTACATAATCATACTGCGTAAAATCAAATTGCGCGGCCGTTTCCGGCAGGAAAAACACTTTTGAAACATAAACCTGAGCCGCGGGATTGATATCCAAAACCCTTTCTTTTGCCACATCCGCTTTGTATCTGCCGAGCGTACTGTGGAGGGCAAAAATCTGACGGTTCAGATTCGTTATCTCTATCTTATCATGGTCAATCAAATCCAGTGTGCCAACGCCGCTGCGCGCCAGCGCTTCCACCACATAGCCGCCAACGCCGCCAATTCCGAATACGGCTACACGCGAGTTTGCCAGACGTTTCATTCCTTCGGTTCCTACTAAAATTTCTGTTCTTGCAAATGGATGATCCATCATTAGGTTTCAAGCCCCCTGCTTCATCAAATATTTATCTTTATACATCATCTTGTCTGCACGTCGCCTGGTATCGGAAATATTATAATCCTGCGATTTATCATACATTGCATATCCTGCTGCAATCTGAGCTGTAAATTGTTCCTGATGGTTGTAATTCCACTCATCCGTCAGCTTTTTCAAATGCAAGACCATCGCTTCACAATCCTGCAGAGTCTTATGTTTTAATAGTACGCAAAACTCATCGCCGCCTACACGATAGCACCGCCCAAATGCGCCGAATACCTGCTGAATCATCTGCGCACAGCTTGTAATATACAAATCTCCTTTCTCATGCCCAAACGTATCATTGCAATATTTCAGGTTATTCAAATCGAACATGAAGATAACAATGCCTTTGGGATCAAAGCCTTCCCCCTGCGTATCATCCGCATAAGCTGCCCGGTTGAACAAACCTGTCGGCTGGTCGTGATATGCCATCTGCTCCAAATGCTTTGCCTGCATGCCGATTGTCATCAGCCTTCTGGCATCTTTTAACGACATCACTCCAAGAACGGTAATATATACAAGAAATCCTATCATCCCCAGATTTGTCGAAGCGAAATTTCCTGAAATATAATAAATGGCAACATCCGCGCCAAGCCCGATCAAACATGCTCCCATGCAGATCACCATTGCCTTTAACCTGCTGTTCCATCCCTCTGTGCGCACTTGCTGATACAACATCGGAAATATAATAAATATCATAAGCAGCATGGACAGATGGTTCATCCAAAGCGTTTCCCGCATATCCGCAATTCCGGTAATCTGTGCGCCCATCGTTATGAGAAATACGCAAAGGCTTATGATACATGCAGCGTTCCAAATCCAATGGTCTTTGCTTGTAAACAGCTCCCGTATATATTGTGTAAACGGCACTACTAATAGCAGCAGCGTCAAAAACACAATATAAGAAATAATGTCTCCACGCCCTGTCAGCAGACTCCAAACGCCTGCATCCGCCAGCTTCCATACGCCGATGAGCACCGCAAACTGCCCCATCAGAAACAAGCTGCTGTCAAAGGCAAAACGATGGCCGCTGTATAACGTGAATATCATAAAACCAAGTCCCAGTACTATCGCTACAGCGCTAAGCAGTACCGTCATAAAATCTTTTTTTAGAATTTCCATATAAATGGAGTACCGCGCTCCTGCATAAAACTCAGGCGTCAGCCCAATATTTGACTTATAAATCGGCTGTATCTCTACGCGAATCATCTTTCCCTGATCTGACTCCGTAATCAGCGCTGTATTCCAGCAATTCCCCGGAGATCTGCCTATCGAGCTGTTCGGGCTGCGATTCATCCGCAGCGCCAGCTTGTCTCCAATATAGATTTCCACATTTTGATGCACCGAATGAAACACAAACGCATTGCTGTCTGCCGGTATTTCAGATGGATGTATCTCATAAACTTCTCTGATTCCCACTGGCGCAGATGCATCCTCCTGCACCTGAAAACTATGATTTGTCAGCTTGATATAACCTTCCGCACGCCTGGCCACATACAGGTCATTTCCGGAAAAACTGAGCAAATATATGAAAAAGATAACAGCAGAGCAAAAGCATATCTCATAGACAATGGAAATCCACTTTTTTATCATTGAAAGCCATCCCTTCTTTTGTATTTTAACATCATTATAAGCAAATATCCGGCCCTTTTCAATATAAAGTTGTCTGCCAGGCAGCACATCGTTACTTTTCACGGGGTGGGGTAAGTAATAAAGCAACAGTTTAGACAAAGTGATGTTTTTTCCGGATTGCCAGACGCCGGATGATGGGGAGCTGCCCCCATAGGTGCGAACTTAAGAGAAAATACAACAATTTACAAAAAGTGTTGCGTACTGGCTATGCGAACGCCGGATGGGAGGCGTTGGCCTGTCTGT
>CAJUBQ010000115.1 GCA_910584595.1 uncultured Eubacterium sp. | reverse complement strand
TCCACCATCCGGCGTTCGGTAATCCAGAAAAAGCAACACTTTGTCTAAACTGTTGTTTTGTTACTTGTCCACCCCCGTGAGTAGTAACTGTTCTGGAATGACTGTCTATACCTACGGCGCTCACAGTAACGAAATCCGGCAGATTAGAAGTTTGCCTGTGGCAAAATGACGGATTTCCGGCAACGATTCTGTATTTGCCCCGGCAAAACAGCAAGTGTTTAGATGGAGATGGAACAGTAACGTTCTGGATACTTAAATAAATATAAACAGTTGACGAATTGTCCAAGCTAAGTTAAGATAAAATAGATCAAAAAGAGCATCCGTTCAGATAACCCATGGAGCTGTTGCCAAATAGGATCAGATAGAAAGAATCAAACATGCAGATAGGATTGTAAAATACGAAATTAGAAAAAGAAAGACGGAAGGAATTTGATTCATGTATGAAAATATGAATGATATGCAGGTGCGGGCGATCTGTCAAACAGAAGGACCGGTATTGATTCTGGCGGGCGCCGGTTCCGGAAAAACAAGAGTGCTGACGCATCGGGCAGCCTATTTAATAGAAGAAAAAGGTGTAAATCCATATCATATTATGGCGATTACTTTTACGAATAAAGCGGCAGGCGAGATGCGGGAGCGTATCGATGATATTGTAGGATATGGTTCGGAGAGCATCTGGGTATCCACCTTCCATTCCGCATGTGTGCGGATTTTAAGACGTTTTATCAATCGCATCGGCTATGATACGAACTTTACGATTTATGATACAGACGATCAAAAGCAGCTGATGAAAGATATTTGCAAGCGTCTGATGATTGATACAAAGCTGTACAAGGAGAAGTTTTTTTTGAACAGAATCTCTCATGCAAAAGATGAACTGATCTCTCCAGCAGAATATCGGACTCATTTAGACGGAAATTATGAAAAAACTTTGACTGCACAAGTATATACGGAATATCAGCAGATGCTTCATAAAAATAATGCGCTGGATTTTGACGATTTGATTATGAAGACAGTGGAATTATTTCAAATGGATCAGGAAGCGCTTGATTATTATCAGGACCGGTTACGTTATATTATGGTAGATGAATATCAGGATACGAATACGGCACAGTTTAATTTTGTCCGTCTGCTTGCATCTAAATATGAAAATTTATGTGTAGTTGGAGATGACGATCAATCGATCTATAAATTTCGCGGCGCCAATATTGGAAATATTTTAAATTTTGAGCAGTATTTCCCAAATGCAACCATAATTAAACTGGAACAGAATTATCGATCTACAAAAAATATACTGGATGCAGCAAACGGAGTCATTGCCAATAATTACGGGCGGAAAGAAAAAGCGCTCTGGACGCAGAATGATGCAGGAGATAAAGTATTGTTTCGTCAGTTTGAGACAGGTGAGGATGAAGCAGAGTTTATTGCATCAGATATTCGCGGACATATGCGTGAGGGCAGCCTGCACTATCAGGACTGTGCGGTTTTGTATCGCACCAATGCACAATCCCGTCTGTTTGAAGAACATTTTATTATGGCAAATATTCCTTATAAAATGGTTGGCGGTGTGAATTTCTATGCGCGAAAGGAAATTAAAGATCTGCTGTCTTATTTAAAGACGATTGACAATGCAAGAGATGACCTGGCAGTTCGCAGAATTATTAATGTGCCAAAGAGAGGGATTGGAGCAGCTACATTAGCGAAAGTACAGACTTATGCAAATGAACATGAAATCAGTTTTTATCAGGCATTACGCGCTGCATCAGAGATTTCTGCCCTTGGCAGGGCATCCGTTAAGATTGAACCGTTTGTGACGTTTATACAGACAATGCGTTCCAAAGCAGAATTCATCTCTGTATCCGAACTTTTGCAGGAAATTATCGATGCCACAGGCTATGTGACAGAACTGGAAGCAGAAGATACAGATGAAGCTCGTGCAAGAATTGAAAATATTGAAGAACTTCAGGGAAAAGCGCTCACTTATGAGCAAAACGAAAAAGAACCTACATTGTCAGGATTTTTGGAAGAAGTTGCACTGGTAGCGGATATTGACGATTTGGACTCTGATAGTGACCGTGTAGTACTGATGACGTTACATAGCGCCAAAGGGCTGGAATTTCCGCAAGTTTATCTGACAGGAATGGAAGATGGACTGTTTCCAAGTTATATGTCAATTACAAGCGATGATGCAATGGAAGAGATTGAAGAGGAACGCCGTCTGGCTTATGTAGGCATTACAAGAGCCATGAAAAACCTGACTGTGACAAGCGCAAGACAGCGAATGGTACGCGGGCAGCTCCAGTATAACAGAGTTTCAAGATTTGTCCGAGAAATACCCGCACAAGTGATGGAACAGCCGGATGACAGACAGCGGACCCAGTCAAACAGCCGGCTGTTCCAATCGCAGCAAAAAACATCGGCATATCAACAGGCAGCGGAATTGTTTCATGCAAAGCCAATGGCGCTGCAGTCGAATGCACAGACAGATACCATGTTTGATAAGCCGTTATCAGCAGATAAACAAGCGTCTGCAGATCTAAACGGCGCTCCAAACGACGGCCGGATTCGAAATGCATTGGGTTATGATGTGGGTGATCTTGTATATCATCAGAAATTTGGAGAAGGTATGGTTGTTAAGATTGTTTCCGGCGGGCGTGATTATGAGGTGACCGTACAGTTTCATCAGGCAGGAATTAAAAAAATGTTTGCAGCGTTCGCTAAGTTAAAAAAAGTGTAGAAACAGTAATCAAATGATTACTATAAGTACCGTATACAAAATATAATATCCATTATTTATAAAAAAACAATAAAATGTAAATTTTTTCTCGCTATCTGGGAAAGATATGTTATAATGATATAGATTAAGTGAAGCGCGGGTAAACCGTACTTTCAAATAGAGCGGAAAGGAGAAGAAGTAGTATGAATCGCTTGGATGAATTACATGGATTACTGTCTGAAAATGTGGCAAAGGTTGGGGATCTTCTAAGAAAGGAAGACGAAACAGAAAAGAAAAAAAGCAAAGCGGTATGGATTTTTGCAGGGCTTGGCATCATTGTCGTAGCGGCAGCAGCAATTTATGGTTTGTATCGTTTCTTTGCCCCGGATTATCTGGAAGATTTTGAAGACGATTTCGATGACGATTTTGACGATGATTTCTTTGAAGATGAAGACGAAAAAGAAGAAGAATCTGCATCAGAAGCATCCGAAGAAAAAGCATCAGATGATACCATTACCGATGAGATGACAGAAGAATAATTATCATCTATCATCATTGAAAGATCACGAATAAAGATCACAAATAAAGATCACAAACTGATCGGCAAATAAAAAATGATGTAAAAGATCAGAGGAAGATCGTAAATGGATCAGAAAAAGATCAAAATAAGATCAAATACAGATCAAAACCAGATCAGGATTAGATCATAATTAGATCAAAACCAGATCGAGATCAGATTATAATCAGATCACAATTAGATCAGAGGAAGATCCAAACCGGATCAAAATCGGATGACAACCAGATCAAAATCAGATGAAAATCGAAATCAGATGAAAATCAAAATCAGATCTAAAAGGAATCAAAACTGATAAAAACAGAAGAATAAAGTAAAAACATCAGAGAGTAATCAAAGAATAACGACAGATTATTCATAAGAAAACGCAAAACCGGACGGAAAGAGATTTCCGGCCGGTTTTTTGTTGGTTGAATTCATAAAGCTTTAAAAATTACTCCTTAGGAACTGTTCAGAAATAACTTTTAATATTGCTTGTCTTTTTCTCCGATAGCGTACTCAAAAATCAGTTACAAAGCCCGCTATGCGCCTGATTTTTGAACAGCGCTCTCAAAGAAAAATCCTGCGCACTATATAAAAGTTATTTATTTACAGTTCCTTAGTATTAATCGGATCTGGTTTCATCATGTACATGATAAAGGGCTTTGGTTTTTAGGAAAGGTAAATCTAACGATGTTTGGAATATAAAATATGGAAAGGATAAAGAGATGAAAAAGGGTGAAATTGGTGAAGGAATCATACAAAAAGTTGAGTTTCCAAATAAGTGTATCGTCTTAACGGAAGACGGGGAAAAGGTCATTGTTAAAAACGGTGTAGCAGGACAGAGAGTACGTTTTTCCATTCAAAAGAAGAGAAATGGAAAATGTGAAGGCCGTTTGCTCGAAGTATTGGAAAAGTCCCCTTTGGAGATGGAGAAAACTGCCTGTGAGCATTTTGGAAGCTGCGGCGGGTGTACGTATCAAAATTTGAATTATGAGCAGCAGATAAGACTGAAAGAGTCACAAGTAAAAGAAATGCTGCTGGCTGTCGTAAAAGCTCCCGATCATACATGGTTTGAAGGAATCAAACCGAGTCCGCTTCCATTCGGATATCGAAACAAAATGGAATTTTCTTTTGGAGATGAATACAAAGACGGGCCGCTTGCTCTGGGAATGCATCGGCGAGGCAGTTTTTATGACATTGTTACGGTAGATCATTGTGTAATTACAGATGAAGATTATAATCAGATTTTAAAAACAACATGTGCGTACTTCTCCAACGAACAGGTGAGTTATTTTAAAAAGAATTCGCATATTGGCTATTTGCGCCATCTGTTAGTGCGTAAAGCAGCAAAGACCGGAGAAATATTGATCGATCTCATTACGACAACGCAGAGCTGCGGCACAAAATCAGAGCCGGAGCTTTTGGAAGGCTTTCAAAAAACGCTGCTTCAGTTACAGCTGAAAGGGAATATTGTAGGCATTTTGCATACAAAAAATGACAGCGTTGCAGATGCGGTAAAAAATGAGGGTACAGAAATATTATATGGTCAGGAATATTTTTACGAAGAATTACTTGGACTGAAATTTAAAATTTCTACCTTTTCCTTTTTTCAGACAAATTCACTTGGCGCAGAAGTATTATATAAAACGGTCCGGGAGTATTTGAAAACGCCGGAAGATGGAAAGGCTGGAGTAATTTATGATCTTTATTCAGGGACAGGGACAATTGCGCAGATGATGGCTCCTGCAGCAAAAAAAGTAATTGGCGTTGAGATTGTGGAAGAAGCAGTACAGGCAGCTCGCGAAAACGCAAAATTAAATGGACTGGACAACTGCGAGTTTATTGCGGGGGATGTGCTGAAAGTGTTGGAAACGATTAACGAAAGGCCGGATATGATTATTCTGGATCCTCCACGGGAAGGTGTGCATCCGAAGGCGCTTAAGAAAATATTAGATTATGGGGTTGACAGGATGGTATATATATCTTGTAAGCCTACGAGTTTGGTGAGGGATTTAGAGGTAATGCAGGAATGTGGGTATTGTGTTGTGAGAGGAGGGTGTGTGGATTTGTTTCCGGGGACTTATCATGTGGAAACAATATGTTTGCTAAGCCGTATAAAATAAGCATTTTTAATAAATATTCAATAAAGAAAAGATGGATTTGCCACCGATTTGCCACCGTGATTTTTTAAATTACTTCTTTTGTAAAAAAATGGCTGAACTCGTTGAACTTTTTACGGGTTTAGCCATTTTGGGATGTTTTATGATGTTTTTGCAGCAGTTAGCTGTTCAAATATTTCAACGGAGCGTTCTGCCATGACTTCTGTGTCGTGTACATATGTTTGCAGTGTAGTCTGAATGTTCGTATGTCCAAGGCGTGTTTGGACATCTTTGATATCTGCGCCGGATTCAATCAGCAGGGTAGCATGTGTGTGCCGAAGAGAATGATAATCGAAGGCGAGCAGCAGTTCTTTATGGATAATGCGCGAGCAGTATTTAAAAGAGTCTGTGGAAGTGAACTGTCCGTTTTCGGCAATGCAGATCAGTTTTACACGCTGCAGTGAGGTTGCAAGGCATTTTTGTACAGGGACAATTCTATACATGTCATTTCCTTTTTCGTCTGTTTCCTTTTTTAGCACATGAATCGTGTAATATTCGGCATACTTCAATTCATTTTCCAATTGTCTTGTATGTTCCTGTTTTAATGCCTGAAAGAGCGTTTCACCGAATTTCACTGTCCGTTTGGAAGCTTCTGTTTTGGCATTAGTGAAATACCAGGAGGAACGCATTTCTTTTTTTCCTTTCTTTTCAACCGCTTTTCGGACGTCAGCTCCAAAGTTACGCTTTACAGTCTGCTTGTTTACGCTGATCGTACGCGCCTGGAAGTCTATGTCATCCCAGGTAAGAGCAAAGGCTTAGGAAATACGCAGTCCGGTGTAAAATCCGATCATCAGCGGAATGTGGTAGCGTGATTGCGGAGGAAAACGGCTAATAATTTTGTGCCATTCATCCAGTGTCAGAATAATCCTTTCGCGGGGCTTTTTCTCAATTTTGGGGAATTTCACATAGTGCATGGGATTCACAGCCAGATAATGCAGCGGCTCGACAGCGTAATCCATTGCGGCGCTGAGTACGGAAAGGATCCCGGTCATATGGCTTTTGGAAATCCCGGTCAGTTTTAATTCGTTCGCATACTCCTGCAGTGTGGCGGAGGAGATGGCTTTTAAGCGGTACTGCCCGAATTTAGGTTTGAGGTGGCCTTCCATAATACGCAGATAGCCAACCTGTGTATTGTATTTTAAGTTTGGCTTGCAGTACAGGTCATACCATTGGTCAAGATAGTCGGATACCGTAATTTCTGACGGTTCAAATACCTGGCCGGCGCTGTTATATTCACTGATTGCCTTTGCAAGCGCAGCTTCCGCTTCTTTTTTAGTACGGAATCCTCCTTTTTCTTTTTTCTTTCTTTTTCCATTTACTTTTCCGAGGTCAAAGTAGTAGGACCATGTGGCTCCTCTTTTGCGGACTCCTCCTGTCATAATTCCTTTTTCCTTTCATTTAAATATTGATTTTGAAAGGATGAAGTGTTATTATAATAGCGATAGACTTATTATTCACTTCATCCGAATTTTAAGTTTTAGAGCCGTCCGGCGCTGGTTACGCCGGACGATTTTTCTTTGATTATACAAGATCATTATTACCTGGTTCTGGATAAATTGTCATATCCAGATGTTTATTTAACTTTTTGTCAAAGCTGAAAATAGTTTCTTGATTGATCTGGTGATAAGCAATCAGAAGGCAGTCTACAAAATCAAGCGAAACAGAAGCATAAATATCTATGGCGGACAGGACGCATTCATATTCTGTACAGGAAATATCATGAAACAGGGCATATATAAACTTCCGTATGATGCCTTTTTCGATGCGGTAAACTTTCTGCAATACATAAACAACTTCGGCAATAATTTCTGGTTTAGCATAAGCTCTGCCGTTGGAAATGATGCTTCTTGCCTTTTCTGACAATTGGGGGCTGTCATTAAGCAGATAGCGGATTATTACATTTGCGTCAACCAGCTGCATGTTTTTCTGCCATTGCACGTTCAAAAGCGCCTTCTTCCTGATCTATTAATGCTGGATCGGCATATTCGTGGGCGATTCCAAAAGCGGACATAGTTTGATTTTTGTTATCAGAAATGTTTTTATCGGGTTCAATTTGCGCATCTACGAAGCACATATATACATATACAGCTTCCAGTTTGTTTTCTGGCAGTTTTTGTAGTAGCTGCGTTGCTTTTTCCAATGTTGACATAATGGGGGTCTCCTTTCTGCAAATCATGTCCTGTTCGGTTACCTAAAATATACATTCGCTTACTTCATATTGCATCGTATTGTCGTTAAGTCATTAAAAATAGCCATCTTTGAAATTATTCTTCGTTTTACATCGAAATCATGAGAATTGATGGAACCTTGCAATTTTAGCGAACTTTAAATTTCAAAAATTCGTTATTTATTGCAAACTGTAAAACTAATTTCTGGTCTGAATCTGCAACATCGTTAGGAATTTCAAAAGCAATAACGCCTTCTTTACTGGATAGTGGATTTAGAGTTTCATTGTGTAGTGACTTTTTATATCCAATAAGCTGGGTTGCGCTGAATTCATACCCATCCCCAAACAACAGCTTTGCTTGTAAATCAGTGGATAAAGAATAACTTTCAAGAAATGTTTCAGCGGTCTTACTGTTATTTTTGACAGTGACAGAAACAGAAAAGTATTTATTTCCATCATCTGGGGTATATGAGCCGTAATCTGCAGTGATAGAATCAGTGGCTTCTGCAGATGTTACGGTTATGGACCAATCACCGAGCGTTCCTTCTTTTCCGATTTTTAATGGTTTCTCTGACTGCGAGGTATCATCTATCGCGGATTCTGCGTCATCTGATATGGTTTCCTCACTGTCAGTTTCTATAGCTGTATCGCTTTTATCAATTTTTTTAAGCTGTGTTTTTAGATTCTCATTTTCTTTTTGCAAGTCAGCTACCTGCTTTTTCAGACCATCTACTATATTAGAATCGGAAGAGTTGGATGCAGAACATCCTGCAACTGAAAATACTGCTAGCGCAGTTAAGATTATGAATCGCTTTTTCATCGGTGAATCCTCTTTTCTTTATATTTCTTTTTCATTAAACCATTTTAAGAATTTAGCTACAGATTTATTTTAATGTAAAATTAGTGAATAATCAATAGTAAAACTACAATTATTGTATTGGAAAAGGTTTTTATATGATTTCGGTTACTTTTCCAATCACTTTTCCTACAATTTTAATTCCATCATCAAACGGTTCAATACCTGGATAATTTGCATTTTTAGATACAAGTCCTTCTTTTCCGTATTCCTTAATGAAACATTCGTTACCACGGACAAACACCCCAACTTCTCCGATTTCAATATTTGATGTAAGTTCAACAAAAACTTTTTCACCATCGTAGTAGTCCGGTTCCATACTTTTACCATTTACTCCGATAACAAAGTCTGCCTTTGCGGATTCGGGCGTATTCTTAACCTTTATTAAGTCAGTAGGCATATCATCGAACAGATATTCTCCGCTGCCAGCTGAAGCGATACGATGGAAATAAGTGATTGTTTTTGACGGAGTCAGTTCTGCGGATGCTTTCATTTTCAATTTTTCGATATAGATTTTTTGCTCTGATATTTGTTTTGCTACAGCCCATTCTCTATTAAGTACAGCTTCAACAATTTTAGCGCCGTCTGGAGAGTGAGTTGAGACGAAAAGATATTTGTCTATAATATGTTCATATTGGCTTGTTTTTTTATGTTTTAATTCTTCTGACTTATCTTCTATAATGCTTTTTTTCATATCAACATCAAATCCCATAAGCCACAAAGGATTTACTCCTAAAACTTTTCCCATTTTTCCACTGCTTATATTTGATGGAGCATGTGAACCATTGACATATTGGCTTATTGAAGATTTGCTGACACCAGATTTTTCCGATAATTCTTGTGGTATCATATTAGCATTTGATAGAGCGAGTTGCATTCTTTTTGCGGTTAGTTCGTTCTTCATATGCGTTTCCTCCAATCTGTAAATTTATGATACACCAATGATGTTAAACTTTCAAGTAAAAAGTTAAAAAAAATTCAACTTACATATTGACAATAAAGTTAAGCGATGTTAAACTCAAAACAGAAAGGAGGATGATATGATGTATACATATAACAAATTGAAAGGAAGAATAATAGAGTTGTATGGTACACAGGGAAATTTTGCGAAAAAGGTTGGAATTTCTAGAAATTCTATGTCAAAGAAACTGACGTGCAAAACCGAATTGTCCCAAAAGGATATCGTGCAGTGGTCTGTTCTTTTAAATCTGAATAAGGACGAGTATGGGGAATATTTTTTTACTTAAAAGTTTAACGACGTTCAACATGTGGATATACTGAAATACATATCATCGGAAATTGAACTAATGTTAATGCAGTCTATTTTAAATGTGAGTCATATTAACAAAATCTCTTAACAGGATGTAGGTGGAAAGGGGAATGCATATTTAAGGCACAGAAATCAAGAATGAGCCATAAGAAATTGGCAAGAGAAGCGATGGTGTGCGGGTATAAACGAATGCAACTATCCTGTTTCAGATATGGTTAAAAACAATGAAAGAAAAAGGTCTGAAATAGTGTGCTATTGCGAAAAGGCTGGGTTTTCAAGCAGCAATTTAATAGTACGCTAAACGGCCGGAAAATCATTAAGCCTTGTGATGCGATTGCTATTGCGGACACGCTCGGTGTAGAAATGGGCGATTTGTATGTACAGAGAGAGGGAGAGGATAAGTGAAAATTGGTCTTTGTAAAAATGGCATAAAACCTGACACGAATAAGAAATGCAGGCAAATATAAAATAACTATAAAAACAGCAGTAGGTGTGAGGGAAACGAAAATTTTTAGTGTTGATACTGCATTACAGTGGATACGTTTTGAAGAAGATGGAAAAGAGCGGTTTATTACATTAAAAAAACTGGCGCAAAGGCTATACAGAGTTTGCGCTTGATGGAAGGTCAGTAAAAGAAGGGATTAAAATATTGGAAGCTAGCCGTCTTTTCCACAAAAACAGTCGTACATCTTTTTCAATATTCTAATCCCAGAAATTAAAATACGTTTAAAAAATGTTTTCGCAAAGCGAGATTCCAGTATCCGTTAACATAAAATCAACGTAACCTATGCCAAAGCGGACATTTTGGATATGTGCCATATTATTAAATTCTCCTTGTGTCGCAATACCTGCATATGACAAAAGTTGACAAGCTTGTTTTATGAAGGAAATGGAGAACCGGCAGCGTGAGAGAAGGTTTGCGACAATACAGGAGAGCAATTGCCTTATGAAACAATCAGATTGTCCCTGCTGACCGTACACTCAACACAGAAAGAAAAATACTGCTGTCACCGCATCAGGAAGCAGGAGCAGCAGTATATTCAAAATGCAGCCGATCACATCCATTATGGACGACATACAGAACATGCGTCATATCCCCTTGCCTGAGCATTGGATTTAGATATGGCATGTTTTGACTGACGGAGGTAACGGCACCCGTCTCTATGGTACTTACTCCCGGTGTTCGTAATGTAGACAGTTAGTTCATTGGTATCAGATGATCCAATAGAACTATTGCCGCTTTGAGCGCCAGTATTGCTGGATGGGGCATCTTTTACCGGTTTAATACCCAAAGATTTAAGCAGTTCAGAATCAATGTCGCCGGTTACGGTCAGGTCATTGTCCCGTTGGTACTTTTTGACTGCTTTCTTGGTTTTGCTTCCGGCAATGCCATCCGGGGCACCGCAGTCATAGTCGCATTTGTTGAGCTTTTTCTGAACTTTTTTGATCGTGGCTCTGTTGTAGCTGGTAGCTGCATTGACAGTTAAAATTGTCTGTGTTGTATCCTGGAACCGGAGCGGGGAATCCGAGATCAGGGTGCAGGATATCATTATGGTAAGAACCAGCCTTGCAAAGAGCATTTTAAATTTTTCCAATTATAAGTCTCCTTCCTATGTACTTGGCATGATAATGCCTGTAACTACATTATAAGGAGAATGAAAGGAAAAAACAAGATTGAACATTTGTTTATATTAGATGTGAGTGCAAAAGGAGCTTCATAGAAAGCAAAAGGTAATGAGGTTTATTAATCAGAAAAGAGATTAAGAAGAAAGGATGAATGATTGTTACATTTTCACGGCGTAATAATATCGCTGCCAAAGCATCAAGAAGCGTTTGCGCTAAGTTTTAACATATTTTTAAAATTTTACTGGAACTGTAATCCCTGTATATTCGGTAAATTTTACCGAAGAAATAAAATAGCTCCATTTTCCCATTTTGACCGCATATCCCCATGGAAAAACTCCATCTTGCAATCCCTGTGCAACCCATTCTTTGGACTTACCCATCAACCGAGCTGCAACAATAACCGGAACGTTTACGCATTCATCCTGCACTATCTCCGTTATAGGCCCAAACTTTTCAAAATAATCTTCCTGAACCCCCAGCTTCCGAGCAATCTCTCTGCGTCTTTCCTCACTTGGCTCATTTCTGCCAGACAAGTACTGGCTAATAGATGATTTTCCGATGCCTGTCATTAACGAAAGTTTTGTCTGATTCATTCCTAATTCATCCATAAGATTTTTCAGCCTGTCCTTAAAATGCATGATCCACAATAAAAACAAAACATATAAAGGTTGGGGACAGAATCAGGGTAAAGCTTCCAAAGAAATGTCATATGGCAACCGCCATCAGGGAAGAGGGGGACGGGATGCTCTTCCTGTTCGACGAGTATCTTGACGAAGCGCACCAAATGAACAGCAGAAACAGCACTGACGGGGGATACGATGCATCTGAAATGCGGAAGTTTCTTCGGGAGCTGACAGAAGCATTCCCGGAAAAACTCAGAAAACGCATGGCGGCATTTGAAAACGGAGACTTATTGCGTCTTCTGACAATAACGGAAATGTGCGGCGTGGATGAAAATTTTAACCGCTGCGAGGGACAGATTGAATGGATGAAAGACAACAGGCGTCGCATTGCGTGTCGGAAAGGCGAAGAATACGAGTGCGGTTGGACGTCAACCGTTGTTTCGGGCGCTAACTTTGCCTATGTCAACGGCAGCGGCTTTGCGAACTGTCGCAACGCTTCCTATCCGCTTGGCGTTCGCCCGGCTTTCAAAATCTTGTATCCTTAATCACCGCCGACAGGCGGCAACAGATCAAAATAACGCGTATGCACTGTCATGAAGCGGCATCGGATAGGAACTGGAAAAAGCTTTTTTAACAGGGAGGATGGAAAAATGAGGTACAGAGGCCTTACATGGAACGATGCGTTAGAGAAATATGAATGGATATACGGAATGCCGTCATACGGATCAGCGGGAATAACGGAGATAGAAACGCCGGAACGAATCAGAAGCGCACATTTTCATAATATTATCCCGGAATCGCTTGGAGAAGAGACGGAATACACAGATAAACGCGGAAAGCGGATGTACACAGGGGATATTGCGGCCATGCCAGTTGACGGAGAGGTAAGGGAGTTTATTGTTGAACGCGCAACGGTGGACAGGGAATACAATACATTGCCGGGATTTGACGGGGAAACAGTAAAAGTGAGGCTGGCGGGCGTGGTTGTTTTTCGATGGATGGCCCCGGACGGAATCACACATCAGCTTTTGCCATGCGTGAACGAAAAAGGCATTGCCGACCCGAGCCGCATGGAAATCATCGGAACGGTTGCGGAAAGGGCGGTGCGCAAGGGTGAAAGCGAGAGCCAAAAGCAGTAGCGCGTCTTGTCCTATATGGGTGCAGGGCGATTATATAAAAGAACCGCCGATCAGACCGGCGGACGGGGCGAAACGCCCTGTGGGGCATTACATAGACAAGGGTGGATATCCCGGGGCAAATGTGTATGAGATCATCCCGCAAACGCTGTGTAAAGACACCGGAAGCTTCGACTGCAGCGGAAAAAGTATTTTTGAAAGAGACATCCTTTTGTATGAAACAGAAACGGAGTTCGGATATTTCCTCGTATGGGACGAAGGACAGGCGGCAGACATTCTAAGCGGAGAAATTATACAGATACCCGAACTGCCGCGGCAAAATATAAAAATCATAGGGAATACGCTGGACTTCCCGGATTTTATTGACGCAAT
>CAJUBQ010000114.1 GCA_910584595.1 uncultured Eubacterium sp. | reverse complement strand
CATTGTTTATTTAGATTCATTGTTTATTTAGATTCATTGTTTATTTAGATTCATTATTTATTTAGATTTATATCATAGGAAATCAGAACTAATTTCCTATGATATAATAAGACTTTTTCCATGAAAATGCAGTTTGTCCCATTAATCGGACACTAAATCTACACTTCCTTCGATATCTCCATTCATAACATAGTATGCTTTATTATCTTCCGGTTTTATGTAGATTTTAATATCTTTCAGCTCCGATTCGTTGCCGCATTCTTTATAGTTTTGCTTTACCTTATCAGAAATGGCCGCCACTGACACCTCGTTTTCCCCAAATTGCAGAACGATCTCTTCTGCCGGCTCTTCCTTTACAGACGGTGCGCCAATAGCATTCTGAGAAACTGTATTATTTTTCGCAGATGGCCTCTTAGATTTTCCTTTCATCGCATGATCCTCCTTTTGTTTACTTTCAAATACTATAACCTTTTTCAACAAAATAGTCAAACGGTAATCATTTGCTTTGAAAGCTTACTGAAGTTTTTCATACGATAACGTCATCTTAATAATTTCATTAGACATCCTGCCGCCAATCGCTATGCCAAGCAAATAAGACAATTGCTCCGGGCCTGCTTTTGTGCCGCTGATCGTGCATGTCGTACGATCCACGTGACAAGTCGCTTCCGGATCTGCATCCTGTAACGCCTTTTTTAATAAATTTTTCAGTCTTTCTGAAATGGATTTCTTGGTTGTGAATTCAATAGTATACATAATCGTATCCTCCTATAATACTTTTTGATAATAGTATACCCTGTTTTTGTCTTCTTAGCCACTATATCTTTACATTTTATGAGAATTTTACAAAAAACTTTTTTCAAAACGTATAAAATGATCTGCATCCTGCACAAATTATATAATATCCTTATCAGGCTCAGGCAAAATCACATTTTCAAACGTATTTAGCAGTATAAAAACATTCACTATCCATTTCATTGATTGGAGGAAAAATGAAAAACAGATTAAACAATGAAAGCAGTCCTTATCTGCTGCAGCATTCGAATAACCCTGTAAACTGGTTTCCCTGGTGCAGACAGGCCTTTGAACTGGCCGCCCAAAATACAAAACCCATTTTTTTGAGCATCGGCTACAGCACATGCCACTGGTGTCACGTTATGGCACATGAAAGCTTTGAAAACAAAGAAATTGCAGATATATTAAATGAACACTTCATTTCTGTAAAAGTAGACCGCGAAGAACGTCCCGACATTGACGCCGTATATATGTCTGTCTGCCAGGCATTTACCGGAAGCGGCGGATGGCCAATGAGTATATTTATGACTGCCGATCAAAAGCCTTTTTTTGCCGGCTCCTATTTTCCGCCTGTTTCGCGTCATGGTATGATCGGCTTTAAAGAATTGCTTCTTACAATCGTAAAACAGTGGAATGAACAACGTTCAAGCCTGCTAACATCTGCGGATCACATTTTATCTGCTCTTTTGAAACAATCAGATGTTCCCATTGATGTTACCCACAATTCGTCTGCTGCATCAAATGGTCATACGCTGCAGCAGATGATCGATTCCGGCATTTTACAGCAAGCCATTACTATTTTTGCACAAGATTTTGATTCGGAAAACGGCGGCTTTGGTTCAGCTCCAAAATTTCCTCTCCCGCACAATCTGCTGTTTCTTCTATTATATGCCCTGCTGTTCCATGAAGAAGCGCCCTTACACCAGGCCGTATTGACTCTAAAGCAGATGCGAAAAGGGGGTATTTTTGACCAGATCGGCTATGGTTTTTCACGTTATTCCACAGACGATTGCTTTCTGGTTCCCCATTTCGAAAAAATGCTTTATGACAATGCATTATTAATCCTGGCCTATGCTTCTGCTTACAAAGCTACCGGCGACTCTTCTTTACTCACTGTCGCCATGCAGACAGCAGATTACGTGTTTCGTGAGATGACCGGTGCAGACGGGCAGTTTTTTTCTGCACAAGATGCCGATAGTGAAGGCGCCGAAGGAAAATATTATGTTTGGACCCGCAAAGAAATCAACCGCATTCTTGGCTCCGCAAAAGGCAGCGCTTTTTGCAGCTATTACGGAATTACCGATCAGGGAAACTTTGAAGGCAGCAGTATTCCAAATCTGCTTCATAGTGATAACGATCACTCGACAGACTTATTTGAAGAAGAAAGAAAACAGCTGTACGAATACCGCAGGCATCGAGCACAACTGCACTTAGATGATAAAGTACTCACTTCATGGAACGCTCTTATGATAAGCGCTCTTTCCACCTTATACCGTGTAAGCGGAAAACCATGCTATCTGGAAGCAGCAAAAAAATCCCAGACATTTATAGAAAAACATCTTTCCAAAGACAATATTTTGTACGTCAGCTATCGCAACAATAAACATTCTTCCCATGGCTTTTTAGACGACTATGCGTACGATACTATGGCCCTGTTGTCGCTATACGATGCAACAGGCAATCCGGCATTTCTTGCAAGCGCACAATCCATCTGTCTGGAAGCCATGCAGCAATTCGCTGACAAATCTTACGGCGGATACTTTTTATACGGCCCCAAAAACAGCCCATTAATCACCCGGCCAAAAGAAACCTACGACGGTGCGCTCCCGAGCGGCAATTCGGTAATGGCGTATTGTCTCGTACGGCTCTCTCAGCTCACCACAAAGGATATTTTCAAACAAGCCGCAGATGCACAGCTTGCATTCTTATCCTCAAAAGCCATACATTATCCCGCAGGATATTGTATGTATCTGATTGCGCTGCTGTATTCTGCCTATCCGCCGCAAAAGATTACTGTGCTATGCTCTCCGAAGGAATCTGCCGGAGAACTTTTATCGAAACTGCCGCTTTATGCAGATATCAGAATACTGGAACAAGAAACTGAAGCATACAGACTGCTAAATAACAAAACGACCTACTATGTATGCAAAAATTACACCTGCTTACCACCCACAAATGAAATTCCTGCTTCCATACTGCACACGTAAAAATTCTATGCTGCAATATTCTCCACGAAAAATATCAATAAAAAAATGCCAATAGGAAAATGCCAAAAAAAAATTATTTTTTTTGGCATTTTCCTATTGACATTTTTCTCATAATCGTTTATAGTATCTATTGTGTTCGCGAGGAACAAATGAATACGAAATGCGATAGTGGCGTAGTTGGTAACGCGCGACCTTGCCAAGGTCGAGACCGCGGGTTCGAGCCCCGTCTATCGCTCTTAGTTTTTTTATGATTTGTTTCAGCAGACATATGCGATAGTGGCGTAGTTGGTAACGCGCGACCTTGCCAAGGTCGAGACCGCGGGTTCGAGCCCCGTCTATCGCTCTTATGAATTGTCGTAGGTCTTTGTTTCAACAAGGATTTACGACTTTTCTTTTTGTATCCATGCATTGGATATAAATAAGCATAAAAATGAACAGCAGAGATATTTTCAATATCTCTGCTGCTGACTTTGCCTAAGCGCTATGAATTTTTGCCTGTTTTTCCTTTGCTACCAATATTGCATTGTTTAATGAAAGCATCTTTGCATCTAACTGTGACACAATATCGGAACACTCTCTTAAATCCCGACTGATATATTCCGGTGCATTACCTTCAAACTTATAATAAATCTTATGTTCCAGACTTGCCCAGAAATCCATTGCCATCGTACGAATCTGTATCTCTGTTCTCGTATTGACGACACGGTCGGATAAAAATACCGGTACTGTAACAAGCATATGATAACTCTTATATCCACTTTCTTTTGGGTGTCTGATATAGTCCTTGACAGAAACAACCGTCAGGTCATTCTGTCTGCCAATCATATCCGCCACCCGGTAAATATCAGATGTAAATGAACATACAATACGGATTCCTGCAATGTCATTTACATAATTTACCATATTTTCTATCGACACTTCTTTTCCATAACGCTTTAGTTTCTTGCAAATACTTTCCGGGGTCTTCACTCTTGATTTAATGTACTCGATCGGATTGTACTGATGAACGTGCTGAAATTCATCATTTAAAATCTCCAGCTTCGTCCCTACTTCTTTGATCGCTGAGTGATACAGAAACATCATCGTCTCCCAGCTCTCAACATCTTCACTCAGCCTTTGTGGTGTATCCATATAAAACCTCCTACATGCTGCCGGAAATACATGGAAATTCTTTTCCATCACTGTAACAATAACGTCATTTCTACTGCACGACTAACTATCTATACGGATATTATATCATATTTTATCGATCAGGTTAACATTTTTATCAAAAAAAGAAATTAAATTTTTTTAATATTTTACATTTATTATTTTATATCATATCCTTTAATCTTCCTCAATCACATGCATCTCCAAATAATCAAAATCAATGGAATCTACAAAATTATCACTTGTAAAACGCGTCTTTGCATGTCTTTTAAAGTCTGTAATGTTTGCATCCAGCCAGATTGGCTTGCTTAAGTCAAATTCGTAACATGCTTCTTCTAATGCATGAAAAATCTTATGCGTCCTCGTATCTTCTTCTTCCTCGCATACTACAAAATCCCGCAGCATACGGTTTTCTTTCCATTCTTTAAACCATATTCGCAATCGTATGTTCTCCCCTTCTCTGCCGATTCACCTCATACATCAAAATTCCAGCTGCCATCGCAGCATTCAGCGATTCCAGGCATCCGCCCATTGGAATCTTCAAATAGGCGTCTGCCCATCTTGCGGTCTCCTCCGTCAAACCGTTTCCTTCGCTGCCGATCAAAAACGCTACCGCGCCACGGTAATCCAATGCATCATAATATTTCTGTCCTTTTAGATGTGCAGCGTATATGGATATTCTATTTTCTTTTAAAATACAAAGTGTTTTCTGTAAATCTGTAACTGTATAAAACGGTACCCTGCAAATACTTCCCATTGTAGACCGCACTGTTTTCGGCGCAAATAAGTCTGCACATCCGCTCATGATGATTCCGGTTATTCCGGCGCCTTCCCCTGTGCGAAACATCGTTCCAAGATTGCCAGGATCCTGAATCCCTTCTAATACGAGCAAATGTGTTTGTTCTCCACGAATCAGATCTTTCCATTCATATTCCGGCTGGCGCACAATACATAATACACCCTGTGGCGTCTTTGTATCGGACATTCGCTGAAATACAGTATCGGATACTGTTTCATACTCTATATCGTCTAATTTTTTTGTATTCTCTTTTTTTTGCAGGAAAGACTCTGATACATAAACATTCTGCAAATATTCTTTTGGTATTTCTTCAAAAATCCGCATTCCCTCTGCCAAAAATACTTTCTGTATCTGACGCTCTTTTGCTTTTTTGGTAAGCTGTATGATATTTTTTACCTGTTTGTTTGCCGTACTGGTAATCATCGTACTCCCTATACATATTGTAATATTCTGTCCTATATTCCCGTAATTTTAAAACTGTCTGTTGAAATAAATATTTAAACTTTGCGTAAACAGCAACAACAGGCTGACGCATCTATCATACACCAGCCTGCTCCTGCTGTTATCAGCTTGTTCACCAATTTATAGTATTGCTTCTCAGATTCGATGCCTCCGGATTCAGATACCTCTTATAAATTATCCTTATCTGATGGCTTATTTCGATAAGTTGCAGCTAACTTGATATTCATATGCATTAATCTCTTTATTCATCTTCAAAGCTTCATCGATGTCCATATCCATCAGCTTCCCATCTCTTGTGCCGACAACGCGATTGCTCTTTCCATCACACAGTAAATCAACTGCATAGGCGCCCATCATAGAGGCCATCATTCGATCCCTTGCGGTCGGGCGGCCGCCACGCTGCATATAGCCTAAAATAGTCGCTCTCGTCTCTACGCCTGTAGCCGCTTCAATTCGTTTTGCCATGCTGGCAGAATGTCCAATGCCTTCTGCATTAATAATAATATGATGTTTTTTGCCCTTTTTACGATTATCAATAATATTGTTTACAAGCGCCTGTTCATCATAATCATACTTCTCCGGAAGGAGCACATTTTCTGCTCCATTTGCGATACCGCACCACAAAGCAATAAAACCTGCGCCGCGTCCCATAACCTCAATAATGGAACAGCGTTCATGAGAAGTAGATGTGTCACGCACTTTGTCAATTGCATCCATCGCCGTATTAACCGCGGTGTCAAAACCAATCGTATAATCCGTACATGCAATATCCAGATCAATCGTACCCGGAACTCCTACCGTATTAATTCCATAAGACGCCAGTTTTTGCGCCCCGCGGAAAGAACCGTCGCCGCCGATTACAATCATTCCGTCAATCCCATGCTGTGTACAAATTTCAGCGCCTTTTTTCTGTCCTTCAGCCGTTGTAAATTCTTTACACCTTGCAGTCTGTAAGATCGTACCGCCACGCTGAATAATATCTGAAACATCTGTTGTATGCATTTCATAAATCTCTTCCTGCAAAAGCCCTGCGTACCCTCTTTTAATACCCATCACTCTTTTGCCATTTGCAATCGCCTCACGGACTACTGCGCGGATCGCAGCATTCATGCCAGGTGCATCTCCACCGCTTGTCAGTACACCAATCGTATTAATCTCGTTAGCCATTCTTACTATCCTCCTACTTTTGATTCTGTATTTTCTGTGAACTTCCTATTGTCATCAGCCACCGGCTGTCGTTCTCCATCTCTATCTTATTCTAATATCTTTTGCCACTGTTTGCAACCTTCTTTTCTACAACTTTTACATTATTTTGTCCAAACACCGAAGAAAGCATTTGTGCAAATGGCAAGGTAGCGCAGACTCGCCAGCGCGGGCCGAGACGTTTCATCATTTTACTGTCTTTGATATATACGACTACTTCATCTTGTCCGTCTGAAGTGCGCAGCTGCTCCAGCACACGCATCTCCTGCGCTGCATAACTTTCCATATCCGGAAACTGCAGCCACAGCTCTTTACGTGTCTCGTCAAAGGAATACACACGTTCCAAAATCAGCTTGCCGTTTTTCTCTTCTTCAATTGTTACTCTGCCTTCCACAAATATTCTTGCTTCATTTTCAAAATAATTTTTATACTTCTCATAATCTCTTGGAAAAACTATAATTTCCAATGTGCCAACCAAATCTTCCAATGTCAGAAATGCCATCGTCTTATTGTTTTTCGTATATTTAATCGTACGCTGGACAAGCATTCCACCTACTGTCACTTTTTGATTATCGTATACTTTTGCGGCTCCCACTTCATCATCTAACAAGAAATCTGTTGTTTTAGCCGTAATATTTTTCTTCCATTTCTCCTCATATTCTTCCAGCGGATGGCCGCTGATATACACGCCAAGCACTTCTTTTTCAAATCCTAACAGCATTTCTTTATCAAATTCGCCGACATCAGGCATCCGGATCTCATAATCTTTTTTATCTTCTTCTGACGCAATATCAAATAATGTCAGCTGTCCGCTCATACTGTTCTTCTTCTCATGAGAGATACTGTCCATAATCTGTGGAAAAACAAGCATTTTCTGCCGTCGGTTTCCTGCCAGTCCATCCAGCGCCCCAGCCTTTACAAAATTCTCCACTGCGCGTTTATTCAGTTCCTTGTCGCTCAGCCGAGTAATGAAATCTTCCAGATTTTTATAAGGCCCATGCTCCCTGCGTTCTTTGATAAGCGCGGTAATAACCGGATGCCCGACACTTTTAATCGCAGACAAACCGTACCGGATATTGCCTGCGGATACGGAAAACTCACTTTCTCCTTCGTTCACATCCGGCGATAAAATAGCAATGCCCATATTCCTGCAAGTCTGAATATACTCAGAGACTTTATTAATATTTGCCATTACCGATGTCATTAACGCAGCCATAAACTCCACCGGATAATAGTATTTTAAATAAGCCGTCTGATAAGAAATAACCGCATACGCCGCTGCATGTGACTTATTAAACGCATACTTGGCAAAATCTATCATTTCATCATAGATCTTATTTGCCACCTGTTCGCTGATCCCGTTCTCAATACATCCTTTGACTCCCTGCTCTTTATTGCCATAAACAAAGTTTTTGCGTTCTTCCTCCATGACCTTGCCTTTTTTCTTGGACATCGCGCGTCGTACGATATCGCTGCGTCCCCATGTATAGCCGGCCAGATCACGGACAATCTGCATCACCTGTTCCTGATAAACAATACATCCATACGTCGGTGATAATATCGGCTCCAGCTGCGGGCAGTCGTATTGAATTTCGCCATGCATATTTTTACCGCGTATATAAGCCGGAATAAAGTCCATGGGGCCCGGACGGTATAACGCAATACCGGCAATCACATCTTCCAGACTCCTTGGCTTTAGTTCCTTGACAAAATTTTTCATCCCGGCGCTTTCCAGCTGAAATACACCATCGGTACGCCCGGTTCCTAATGACTCCAATACTTTTTCATCTTCGAAATCAATATGATCCATATCTATATGAATGCCCCTGCTTTTTTCCGCCAGCCTCGCCGCACTGTCGATAACGGTCAGCGTACGCAGTCCGAGAAAATCCATTTTCAGCAAACCCAGCTCTTCGAGCGTCGTCATTGTAAACTGCGTGGTAATCATACCATCGGTGCCTCTGCCAAGCGGCACATATTCATCCATCGGCTTTTGACTAATCACCACACCCGCTGCATGGGTAGATGTATGTCTTGGCAGCCCTTCCAGGCGCATGGACATATCGATCAGCTTTGTTACGGTTTCATCCTCTTCGTACATTTTACGCAGCTCCGGATTCATTTGTAAAGCCTTTTTGATCGTAATGCCCAGCTCTGTTGGAATATTTTTGGCAATCGAATCTACAAATGCATAGGGAATATCCATCACGCGGCCAACGTCACGAATAACGCCTCGCGCAGCCAGCGTACCAAACGTAACAATCTGCGTCACACACTCTTTTCCATACTTTTCGACTACATAGTCGATCACTTCCTGCCGTCTTTCAAAGCAGAAATCCACATCAATATCCGGCATCGATACACGTTCCGGATTTAAAAAACGCTCAAAAATCAGGTGATATTTAATGGGATCAATATTGGTAATCCCTGTCGTATATGCCACCAGCGATCCGGCAGCGCTGCCGCGTCCCGGCCCTACGCTGATGCCATGCTCCTTCGCAAAATGAATATAATCCCAGACAATCAGAAAATAATCCACATATCCCATTGTCTGTATCACACCCAGCTCATATTCCAAACGGGGTTTTAACTCCTCTTCCCGGCCCGGATACCGCTCGGTCAAACCTTCAAAACAGAGTTTATTTAAATATTCCCAGGCGCTGTAGCCATCCGGAACCGCATATTTGGGCACTTTCGTATTGCCAAATTCAATTTCTACGTGACAACGGTCTGCAATTTTCTGCGTATTTTCCACTGCCTGGGGCGCATATGGAAATAATCCCCGCATCTCTTGTTCCGATTTCACATAATACTGACCGCCTTCATAACGCATACGGTCTTCATCCTGCAGCTTTTTTCCGGTCTGGATGCACAAAAGAATATCATGCGCTTCTGCGTCTTTTGCATACGTATAATGCACATCATTCGTGGCCACGAGTTCAATGCCCGTTTCTTCACTTAACCTTATCAGCTGCGGATTAACCATTTTTTGCTGCGGCAGTCCATGATCCTGCAGCTCCAGAAAAAAATTACCTTTTCCAAAACAGGCTTCGTATTTTAGTGCGGTTTTTTTTGCCTTTTCATAGTCACCGCGCAGCAGCTCCCGCTGCACCTCTCCGGCAATGCATGCGCTCGTAGCTATGATCCCTTCATGAAACCGCTCCAATACCTCCATATCCACACGCGGTCTGTAATAAAAACCGTCCACAAATCCTTTGGAAACGATTTTCATCAGATTGCCGTATCCCACATTATTTTCTGCAAGCAATACAAGATGATAATAGCGGTCTTCCCCGCTGACACGTTCTCTGTCAAAACGTGAATTTGGCGCAACGTATACTTCGCAGCCAAGAATCGGATTGATACCTGCTGCTTTGGCTGTTTTATAAAATTCAATTACGCCATACATAGCCCCGTGATCTGTAATTGCCGCAGCGCTCATGCCTTGCTCCTTGACACAGGCTACATATTCCTGAATTTTATTAGAACCGTCTAACAAACTGTATTCTGTATGAACGTGTAAGTGTGCGAATGCCATTTTGATCTGCTCCTATCTGCCTGTACTTTCCCTACTCCTTATCAAACTGCTCCATATCTACTTTTTCCAAAGAAAGCAGAGCAGCCTTTTTTTCAATTCCGCCTGCGTATCCGGTCAGACTTCCATTTGATCCTACTACCCGATGACATGGGATCAGTATGGAAATCGGATTGCGGCCTACCGCTGCTCCTACCGCCTGTGCAGACATCTGCGCCGTTCCCATCTGTCTGGCCATCTTTTTGGCAATCTCTCCATACGTCATCGTCTTCCCATATGGAATCTGCCGCAAAATATTCCATACCGCTTTTCTGAAATCTGATCCGCTGACTGCAATCGGAGGCATAAAATCCGGATTTTCACCATAAAAATACAGATCCAGCCAATCTCTCGTTTTTGCGAATACAGGCAGATCCCGTTCTTCATATTCTTCTGTTAATGTACTGCCAAAATATTTTTGTCCGTCAAACCACAACCCTGTCAGCGCCACACCGTTGCTGGCTGCTGTCAGATCTCCGATCGGCGATTCATATTTGTATATATAAACCATTGTTTTCTCCTTTGTAGCTGCACTATATATCATAATATCTTTTTCCAGTATAGCATGAATAGAGCTCGTTGGAAACAAAAAAGCGCTTATATTTGCAACATTCAAAACGGTCAGTCACAGACCTTCCTGTTTTTCAGATATTTCTGCAACTCCATAGAAACAACGCTTCTTCCTCTTCCTTTATCAAAAACAAGACAAATTTTTCGCTCCGGCAGGCTGCAGTCCAACGGTATCTGCACAAGCGTCCTTTCCTGCAGCAGCGGATACGCCAGCATTTCCGGAATAAACCCGATTCCAAAATTATTTCGTATGAGAGGAATTAAAAGATCCGAAGTAGCTGCTTCCATATCCAGTTCTATGTCTGCCTGCTGCTGCAAAAAGAACTTATTGTAAAATTCATAGGTCGCTGTCCCTTCGGAAAGTCCGACCCAGGGATAATTTCTTAGTTGTCTGATTTCCCAATTTCCCAAACCAAGTTTCGCATATTGCAGTCCTCCCACAAGTATTTCCCGAAACGTAAGCAGCTCGCTGCTGCCAAAAGATTTCTGCAGCTCAAACGGCGTGGTTAATACGGCAAAATCCAATCTGCCGGAAGATAGATTTTTTAATATTTCCGGCGTCGTATGATTGTGTATTTTCATCCTGACCTTTGGATACTCTTCTTTAAAACAACGCAGGGCGTCCAGCAGAAATAAGTGCAGGGAAGTTTCTGTAGCTCCGATCTCAACCGTTCCCATATTATCAGACATCTGTACAGACAATTCTTCCTGCGCATGTTCCAGCTGTATCACTGCGCCTTTTACATGCTCATATAAACGTTTTCCTTCCTCTGTGAGTGCAATTCCTCTTGCTTCTCGTACAAACAGCTTACAGTTTAACTCGGCTTCCAAAAGCTTCATCATTCTTGTGACATTCGGCTGATTACTTCCAAGAGCCGCTGCTGCCTGTGTCATATTTTTGTATTTAGCGGCATAATAAAAAATCTTATAGTACTCATAATTGATACTCATATAAATTTTGTATATCTCCTATATAATCTATGTATTTTAAATATTTCTTTATTCGTATTATAATACTTTAGCAATATAAATTCAGCTAAAAAAATGTTTTATCAGAGGAGGCATTAATATGAATAAAGATCTGACAATCGGAAATCCGCAAAAAGTGTTATGGGCTTTCTGTCTGCCTATGTTTGGCAGCATAATCTTCCAGCAGCTATATAATATTGCAGATTCACTTGTAGCTGGCAAATTTATTGGAGAACACGCATTGGCTGCTGTAGGCAACAGCTATAATATTACGCTTATTTATATCGCGTTCGCATTTGGATGCAATATGGGATGTTCCGTTGTCGTTTCACAGTTTTTTGGCGCAAAAGACTTTAAAAATATGAAAACTTCTGTTTATACTGCTCTGACTGCCAGCGCCGTACTGTGTGCTGCACTGATGGCATTTGGATTTTTATCCTGTGATCTGATGTTAAGACTGATGAAAACGCAGAAAGAAATTTTCGACGACTCTGCTTTATATTTGAATATTTATATTCTTGGTCTGCCTTTTTTATTTTTTTATAATATTGCAACCGGAATTTTTTCTGCTTTGGGTGATTCCAAAACACCTTTTCTGTTTCTGGCTGCTTCTTCCACAGCAAATATTTTGGCTGATATTTTATTTGTGAAAACTTTTTCGATGGGAATTGCCGGCACTGCATGGGCAACTTTTGTATGCCAGGGCATCAGCTGTATCTGCTCAGTGCTTTTGATTTTAAAACGGCTGTCAGCGATTGCTGCAGGTCCTGATGTCTGCCTTTTTTCCTGGAATCTATTGAAAAAGCTGTCCGTCATTGCCATTCCAAGTATTTTACAGCAATCATTTATCTCCATCGGCAATATTATGATCCAAGGCTGTATCAACGGTTTTGGCGTCAGTGTTGCCGCCGGATATTCTGCAGCAGTCAAGCTAAACAATCTGGTCATTACTTCCTTTACGACCATTGGCAATGGCATGTCTAATTTCTCTGCACAAAATATTGGAGCGAATCAATTTTTACGAGTGAAAGAAGGCTTTCGGGGCGGCATCAAACTTGTCTGGATTTTATGCCTTCCACTTTGCCTGCTGTATCTTTGCTTTGGAAAATATCTGCTGCTGTTATTTATGGACTCTTCATCCGAACAGGCATTACATACCGGACAGCAATTTCTGTTTATTTTATCTCCGTTTTATTTCGTTGTATCCGTAAAACTCATCGCTGACGGCATACTGCGCGGCGCCGGAGCTATGAAACAGTTTATGATTGCTACCTTTTCTGATCTGGCGCTGCGTGTAATACTTGCATTTTTATTTTCCGGCATCTTAAATGCAGCCATCGGCATCTGGCTGGCCTGGCCTGTCGGATGGTGCATTGGCACCGGAATTTCGATTTGCTTTTACAAAAAACTGCCTGCCAAAAACTGACAGGCAATATTTAAGCATTCAAAAACGCCTGTTTTATCCATATTGATAATCAGGCGTTTTCTCTTAACCGGTATCACCCGCATTTTATCCCTCTGTTACGCTAAAATCGTTTTCTATATATCTGGCATTCAATAATTGCCACATATATAGACCCTCCGGGGGATGGACACCATAAGCGCGAACTTAAGCGGAAATGCAACAATTTACAAAAAGTGTTGTGTACTGGCTATGCGAACGCTGGATGGGAGGCGTTGGCCTGTCTGTTTGTGACTTTTCCAGAATGTAAGAAGTTCTAGGCATTCTGCTTCCAGACTATGGAACCGGACGGACGCAACGCCTAGTTCGCTCTGGCTGCCGCCAGCAGCTAAAGGCGCTGCTTCGGCTTCGCCGCCTGTG
>CAJUBQ010000113.1 GCA_910584595.1 uncultured Eubacterium sp. | reverse complement strand
TCTGTCTGTCTGTCTGTCTGTCTGTCTGTCTGTCTGTCTGTCTGTCTGTCTGTCAAAAATTGTCTCGCCACATTCAGCAAATGTCAACAGCACATCTCGATAATATTCATACTGTTTTTTTCTTGCCTCTATCTCCGCTGGAAGTCCAATATTCAAATCATTACAGATTTTTTCAAAGTTATCCAATACATCTGCATATCTTCTCTGTACTTCCATAGATGGTAACGGTATCTCTATGTCCTCAATGGCAGGCACACTGGAATGGACTACCTTGCTTTTAATTTTTCCTTTACTTTTTTGCTGTCTTGCTTTATATGTAGATAAAACATGAGCAAGATAACGAGGCTCTTGATTATGTTTTAATACAACAATATCTCCACCTGCAAGGCATTTTTCGTTTCCTATGTATGCCACAGATTTTGCGATATCTTCAACGCTTTCTCCGGTGATTGCAAATAAAATATCTCCATGTTCAAAATATTTTGGATTTGAAACATACTCTAGCTTTGTATGCGATACACAAGCATCAAACCAAGTATTATATGTAGTATAAATTTCTCCATACCTAACACAAGATATACCAGTTCCCGTTACTTCTTCTCTTTTAATACCTGCGCCACGGTATATATCAACGGCAATGTCTTTCAGCTTTACCTTTTTAACTGTATTATCAAATGTAAGTAACGTATCTCTATAATAGTTATACTGTTTCTTCCGAGCTGTAAGCTCGGCTGTAAGCTCGGCTGTAAGCTCGGCTGTAAGTAACGTGAAAGCGTCCAAAATACGGACTATTTCACGTTGTACCTCCAACGGAGGTACAGGAATTTTTGCATTAAGAATATTCTCATTATAAATTCTTGCAATAGTTCCCCCAGTTGATATTCTCCACGGTTGTGTCTCATAACAATAATACAAAAAAGTATTCAAAACTTTGCTCTCATCGTTTGACAGCCACACAATATTAGAGTCTTGAAAATAAGCAGGCTCTCCATTATAAACCACTGTTCTACCAACTGTTCCCGCCGCAGATATTAGTATTTCTCCCTTTTTAGGATACGAATACAATCTTTTATATTCTTCGTATAATTCATTTGAGATAAAAGCATTCGGTTTCCCTCCAAATGTACCAATCTTATAAAATGGAACATCCCCTACACTACTTGTTTGAGATTTCATTATTCGCTTACACATACACACTTGTCCAATGTCACCAAGCCTTATATACTCAACTCCATTCGGGCAGAGATCTTGCATCAATTCATCAAGTTTATTCATTTTACAGTCTCCCACATTTTATGATACGATTCTTTAAGTATCTGCTTTCTCAATATATATTCATTACTCTCCAAATATTCTTGATTCATTGCCACCTTTGCTTTTGGCATAAAGTATTGCCCATAAGCTTCTATATAGGGAGAATAATCACAAGTGTCAGCACTAACAATCCGATTATGATTTCCTCCATCTCGTTTTCCAAATCGAAGCCTCAGTTGCCTCAAGGATAATTTCTGAAATCCCTTTTCAAAGAATATAAAATTTTCCCCTCCCTTCTTTGCATGAGAGTCAAATACCAAACAATCAGGCTCCTGCGCAAGCAAAGAAGCCATATAATCCTGTTCTGTTTTTGTAAGCTGCATACTATTGTCTGCCTTGTTTAATAAATCTTGCGCACCACATTTGCGACCATCAACAATTATCAAAGGCTCTTGGTTTTGCAACGTAGGAAATGTACTTGTTCCATCATCATAAGCCCAAAATGTCAAAATGTTATTTCCAGCACCATGCTTTTTTATTTCTGCTCTAGCGGTCATAGGACTATCTGCCCAATAGGACAACTTTTGATTCGGAAACAATTTTGAAAATCTCCCTGTGCATTCCCGCAAATTACCATTAAAAAGTGTACTTGCCGTTTTTCCATAAAATTCATTATTAAACTCTACACATCTATAAAAGTCGAACTCATCAGTTATGTAAACCGGCAAATTTTTAAGTTTATATGTTGGTCTGCCATAGTCTTGGCTTATAAAAGCCCTTTCCCAACTCATACCTCTCCCTCTATTTCCGAAATAATCTTAGCAATCTCCTCCCGAAGCACCTGCTCTCTCGCTACAATCTGTTCAATCTCTGCGTTCAGCACCTTAATATCTATTTTTTCTCTTGTATCTTCCTGCTCCACATAAGAGGAAACTGAAAGATTGTAATCATTTTCTGCAATCCTGTCATTTGTAACAACTGCCGCATAATACTCTTTATCTTTCCTCGCCTCATAAGCAGCAAGAATATTCTCTATATTTTCACTTGTAAGCTTGTTGTTATTCGTAACCTTAACACATTCTTTCGATGCGTCAATAAACAATGTACTATTTTCGGATTTGCTCTTTTTCAAAACCATAATACAAGTTGCGATACTTGTCCCGAAAAATAGATTACCCGGCAACTGAATAATGCACTCCACATAATTGTTATCAATCAAATATTTTCGAATCTTCTTTTCTGCACCACCGCGGTACATTACCCCTGGAAAACATACAATAGCAGCCACTCCATTTGTCGCAAGCCACGATAATGAGTGCATAATAAACGCAAGATCAGCCTTCGACTTCGGCGCAAGCACACCTGCAGGAGAAAATCTTTCATCATTGATAAGAATAGGATTATCGTCTCCCTCCCACTTAATCGAATACGGTGGATTAGACACAATCGCCTCAAAAGGCTCATCGTCCCAATGCAGAGGCTCTATCAATGTATCTCCGTGCCCAATGCTAAATTTCTCATAGCCAATATCATGCAAGAACATATTGATACGGCAGAGATTATATGTAGTAATATTGATTTCCTGTCCGAAAAAGCCCTGCCGAACATTCTCTTTTCCCAAAACCTTTGCAAATTTGAGAAGCAGTGATCCACTGCCACATGCCGGATCGTACACCTTATTTACATTTTTCTTTCCAAGTACTGTAATTCTTGTCAGAAGTTCAGATACTTCCTGTGGCGTATAATACTCCCCACCACTCTTTCCAGCATTAGACGCATACATACCCATTAAATATTCATACGCATCCCCAAATGCGTCAATGGTATTGTCCTGATAATCGCCCAATTTCATTTCTGCAACGCCATTCAGAAGTTTTACCAGTTTCGCATTTCTCTTTTCTACTGTTCCACCAAGCTTGTTACTGTTTACATCAAGGTCATCAAACAAACCTTTTAAGTCATCCTCACTGTCATGTCCTTGTGCGGAGCTTTCTATATTTCGGAACACCTTTTCAAGCGTTTCGTTCAAGTTCTCGTCCTGTGGTGCCTTTTCCCTCACATTACAAAACAGTTCGCTCGGCAAGATAAAATAACCCTTTGTATCAACCAATTCTTCTCTTGCAGGCTCTGCATCTCTGTCAGAAAGATTAGCATAATTAAAATCGGCATTCCCTGCCTCAATTTCTCCTGCGTTTACATATCTGGCAAAATTTTCAGAAATATATCTGTAAAACAACATACCTAACACATACTGTTTGAAATCCCAACCGTCTACGCTTCCTCTAAGATCATTCGCCATATTCCATATGGTACGATGAAGTTCTTCTCGCTCTTGTTCCTTTTTGTTGTCAATCATCGGACAACCCCCTTGTAAAATTCTCCAAATTAATTTTATTACAAAATGTCTAAATTGTCATTTGAATTCGTCTTAAAATTGCATAAACTCCATAAATGGGGCAGATACCCTCTGCCCCATTCCAATTCTTATAATATGTATATAATCTCCTCTCTCACAATTTCCTCTGCCCTCGCCCGAATATTATTCATTCCCCGAACCCAAAGCATCTGATCCCGCGCCTTTAACTGCTCCGTCACACCTTCCCTCTCCGACATCTGCTTCACCAGCAAATCAAATGTTTCCTCTGCCTGCTCCTGTACCGAAAGCAGATGCTCTTTCAATTTTCCCGATAACAACAATCCCGAATAAATACCCCTCCTGTGATCCTCTAAATAAGATCTCCGCATCAGCCCGAACTTCCTCAACTCTCCCTCCGGCTCCGGATCAGGTATTAAATTTGGAATCAGGTAATCACCACATTTTTTATAAGTTAATTTCATTGTCTGCTCCTCTCTTTTCGTAAAAATCTACATTTCATGCTGCCACTGCCTGTTTTTTCCTGCCTTCCCCCTTTCCGGCATTTCCCTCTGTCTGTTATGCGCATCCGCCTCTGATTTTGCCTCTTCCAGACGCTGTTTCATGGTCTTCGGTGCAAGCGATTTTACAAATTCCACAAACGCCTCGCCAAGCCCCCTTGATGCCACAAACCGCTTTAATTTTTCAACTTGGTCAGTAAGCGCAGCTATCTTTTTCTCTAGACCTGAAATCTTCTTTTCATACTTTTCCAAAAGATGGTTTCTCGATACCGACCTGTTAAAAGCATCCAGCAGCTTATTCCAGTCATTTTTCTTTACTTTGACATATTCCTCTCCGCCGAAAAGATTCGTCATCGGAACAGCAACGCTTTTCATGTCCTTTGTTTCTGCCGCCGTTTCCTTTGAAATCATTTTTAAGGTTTCTGTCCTCAGATCATATTTGGCAAGAACCTCTTTTGCCGCTTTCTCCTTTGTCGCTGTTTCCTCAAGCTGCTTATCCAGCACTGCCGCCTGCTGTTCCAGTTCTTCCACTTCACGCATAGCCGCTTTATATTCCGGCAGTGACAGATCATCCCGCTGTACACCGAGAACTTCTATCTCAATTCCCTGCTCCCTGCACAGATTCGTCAGATATTCCCTCTCCCGTTCTTGCCATGCGACCGTTTCATTCTGTTTTCTGCTGACCGCCTTTGCAAACCCCATCTGCTGAAACGCTTTCGTCAGGCTGTTGCGTGTCTTCATCCCGTTTTTATACCCATGCGCCACAGGAATATAATCTATATGCAGATGCGGCGTTGCCTCGTCCAAGTGCATCACGCAGTTGAACAGATACAGATTCGGATTGCGCTCCTGAAAAGTCTTTGCATACCGTTCCAATACTTCTATCGCCGCTTTTGCTTCCTCTGTCAGCGTCCCGTTTTCATCCACAACAGGAGTATCTGTCTTTTTTCCTATCTGTACGATATTTTCATAAAATGTCTTTTCTTTGTTGCCGGAATTTTCTATCTCTTTCAGATAATCGTCCTTCCTCCTGCCCTTACGCTTCTGCGCCGCATTATAATCCCGAAGCGCCTGCCCGAAGCATTTCTCATAAGCATCTCTTAACGGTTCCTGTATGTAAGTCCGATTCCAAGACGTTCTTTCCGGCACCACATTGTTACAGATAAAATCCCTGTTGTTATGTGTAAGATGCCCTCTCCCCTTGGGAAAAGAAATTGTTTTTGCCGCCAATACCTCACTCCCCTCCTCGTTTTTTTGTATAAAGACTAACTATGGTTTTGTTACTTTTGTCAAAAGTAACGCCTTATTACTTCTGACGCTCCGCATCAGAAGTAAGGCGCCCTGCGGGGCTGATGCCGCAGATGCAGCAGCATAGTCTGCCACGAAATCCATCCGGCAGACTGCTCATTCCGGCAAAATACCGCCGTCATTCGCTTTGGGCAACGGTTCCGAATAAAGACTTTTCGGAACCGTTCCATAGGCTTCCTTTTCGGAATTGAGTACCGAATATAGAAATTCGGAACTGCCTATTCGCTCATTGCAAAAGCAAACGCTATCATATCCTCAGACAATTCCGGCTCCTGCATCCGCCCCACGCTGTTTGCTCCATCCATCTCCAGCGATTCAGCTATACCAGCAGAAGAAGAAAAAGTGCAATTCTGAAAGCATTTCTCTATCCTTCCTACCAGCTCCTCCTGCAGCCTTTGAAGTTTATCTTCCAATAGTCCCTCCAGAAGTTCCTCTACCTTTCTCAAATCTGGTTCTGACTGTTCTGGTTCGACAATTGAACGCTCACCTGCATCCGCCTCATTTTTACCATCAAGAACCGCCACAAACGCATCCGAAAGTATTTTCCCATAAGAGCCGTCTTTTCGTGTAACGCCTTGCAGATATTCCCATGTCCTGCGCTGGTTTTCATCTTCCATGCAGAATTTTATGTTGCTGCATTTATAGGTCTTTCTCATTCCTAAAACCTCATTTCTACACTGCTTGTCTGCGCTGTTTCTGCATTGCAAGGTACTCATATCCTTTTGCATTGGCACAAATGTCCTCAATAAAAGTTACATTTCCCTTTGAAGTAATATCGCTGTAATGCCTGAGCAGGCAGCCGCCCCCGCCGATCACATAAAGATGCACCAGATTTTCCTTATATCCATAATCAATTAACCGCTTCAAAATATCTCCCGCATACCGTTCCGCGATCCGACCAGCTATTTTCGCCACATCATCCGTCCTGCCCTGCAAACCGTTTATCAGCATCGGCTCGATCATAATCTCCGGTATGCTTTCTCCTGCCGACTTAGACAGTTCCTTTTGTATTTCCTTCATGCAGATAGAAACACCAAATTTATCCGTCACAAGGCTTTTCTCCAACGGTCTGCCATCCACGATCTGCATCACGTTCATCGTGCCGTTTCCGATATCCGCTATCATATTGAAGCCTTTCATCGAACCGGCACTGCATACCGCTGCAAATCCCTGCGGGAATACTTCCACGCTACACAAATGCACCTTGTAACTTTCTTTACGAAACGAGAAGAACAACTCCTGCTCCTGCATCAGATATTTCTTAAAATCCGCCGCCTGACTTTTCGCCCAAGCAAGCGGAAGCCCGACAGCCAGCACCACTTTCGCCTCATGCAGCCCTCGGAATTTCAGTTCCTCTGCCAAACCCGCAAGCGTAAGGATAAAGAAGTCCTGTGAATCCGTCTTATTTCCCTGATAAATCAAATGGTTTTCCCCGATCACATAATGCTTATCCTTATACTTGATATAATTCATGCTGACAATCGGTTCTTCCTCAAAGCATTCCACGCCTGTCCTGAATACCCTGTGCGCTGTTTTTATATTGCCGTAGCCATGATCCAATCCGATAATAATTTTAGTGTTGTTATATTTCTGCATCATAGATATCCTCCATGTTGTTAATTCCCATCTTGCCGCCAGATGTTCTTTTACTCCTGGAAAATAGTCAACTTTATAGTTACTCCAACAGCCTAATCTGTTTCCTAAACACTTCTGTTACCCGCGACGGCATTTTCACTCTGTCTGATTTCTAATAACTGCTTTATCAACTCCATCAATAATTTTACATCTTCCGTATTCCCATTTTTCAGATGATCCAATATCTGCTCTAACACTTTTGCAACCCTGTTAGACATATAATTTCCGGCAGTTACCGTCACTTCCTGCCCTAATACAGCTTTACGGTAATAATCTCCTTTGGAAAGTCCCGATAGGATAATCCCCGCTTCTACTTGGGCTTTTTCTTCATCACTCACCCAAAATGCGATTGTATTACGGCGAAACCTCGCTTCACGCTTACACGCCATTTTCCTCACCCCTTTCCACTTTTCCAATAGCCATGAGCAAAACTCCACACATTCAGTATTTATGCGGGTTTGCGAGGCATGGCAACCTCTTTTATCACTTCAAATTTATAGTAACAACCAGCTCCTAATGGTATAATTAAGTTGTCAAAATCAATTCACCGAAAGGAGCTGATTATTATCTACCGCCAGGAAATTATCCAAGACATTCGTCTTTTTACCTCTCAGCCTGTTGCCAAGTTTTATGATTCCCTTTTCATGAACCTCGATTTGTCCTTTGTTCAGGAATACCCGAAAACCGGACGCAGAGGATTTTCCAATCATGCCATGATTTGTGCTTTTATTGTGATGAAGTGTGAAGGCTTCTCCAGGATAACCGACCTTGTCGATTACCTGAACAACAACCTTCTCATCGCTCACTACTGCGGTTTTGATATTTCCCTCCCGCTCCCCTCCTACTGGACGTTTGACCGCTTCCTTAAAAACTTTGACCATACAGTATTGTCTGACATCATGCAGTCACAGGTTTTGCTCCTTGAAAGCAAAGGCATTATTGATACCTCTTTTATTGGTCTGCACTCAACTCCAATTCATGCCAACACTTCGCAAAATAACCCGAAATCTTTTCTGTCACATAAGTTTAAGCCTGACAACCAGCCCAAAGCCGATAAAGACTGTAAACTCGGTGTTCATGCCGCATCCAATCAATCCGGTGAAAAAAACTTTGATTTCTATTGGGGATACAAAAGCCATGTCCTTGTGGACTGTATATCCGGTCTTCCCATCAGCGAATTGACTACCACTGCTGAAACCGCTGACTCCACCGTTGCTCTGGATATCCTTGCTGACACACATAGCTTCCTGCCCGTTACGGAATGCACCTTCCTCGCTAACAAAGGATATGATGTCAAAAGCATTTACAATCAGGTCAGCAGACTTTATGGCGGCGAGTGTATCATCCCGCTTAACAAACGCAATACAAAAGATACAAAACTCCTTCCCGTCGGTGTTCCCGCCTGTGAAGCAGGTCTTGCCATGAAACGGGATGGCAGGTGCTATGATCAAAACCGTGTAAAGCAGAAATACTGCTGTCCTTTTAAGCTTTCTGGCAAATGTCCGATTGACCATGTAAAATTTCACACTGGCAAAAAGAACCGGGGCTGCACAAAATGGGTTACTATTCCAAACGACTTACGCCTTTCCCTCGACCGCAGCAGCAAATATTTTAAAACCAGCTATTCCCTGCGTATGGAATGCGAACGGTACAATTCCCGCTTTAAAAATACCGGTCAGGAACGTATGTGGGTAAGAAATAAATCTTCTGTTACAAACCTGAATACGTTTGCCCACATCAGTCTGCTGGCTGTTGCGGTTGCCGTGACCGCCACATACCCCGGACAGTCTTACCGCAAACTGAAATCCGTCAAACGCTCGGCCTGATACTTCCGAACTGAATACTGACTGTTCTTCGTAGGTCTTTGGACTTACGTCTGTTTTTTATGTCATAAATTCCTGTTATTTTAACTCTGAAAAACAAACTGCCAAATGAAAACCTTAAATTAATGCGTTTTGCTCATCTCTTCTTTTCCAAGCCTGTCTGCAATTTTTATCTGCGCATCCATAGACTGATGACAGTATGTTTCAATCGTAGTCGTTACTTTCCCATGCCCCAACCGCTTTGCGATCTCAACAGGGCTGAATCCCATCTGCACAAGCATACTCGCATGGCTGTGGCGGGTACAATGGACGGTAATCTTTTTCACGCCTGACAGCTTGATTCCACGTTCCATTTCATGCTCAAAGAAACTCTTTGTCCTTCCTGCAAAAAGACGTGTGCCAGCCCTTGCCCGATAAAGCGTTGAAATATACTCTTTGATTACCTCCTGCAATTCCTTGTGTATGGTAATTACCCTTATGGAACTTTCCGTTTTCGGCGCAGTAATTAAATCTTCTCCGTCAATCCTCGCAAGGGATTCATCAACGGTAATCGTGCCTTCCTCAAAATTTATATCCTTTACCTGAATGGCAAGCAGTTCTCCAAGTCGCATCCCCGTCCAGAATAGAATCTGAAATGCAACCCACGAATCCTGCTTATCCATAATCGCATCCGAGAACTTCTGAAATTCCTCCAAAGTCCAGTACGGTCTTTCATCCGCCCTGCTCTTACCCATGCTTCCCGCTTTCCGGCATGGATTGGAGCGCAAATCGTAAAAATTGACTGCATAATTTAGAATTGCGCTGAGCTGGTTATGTATGGTTTTCAGGTAAGTCGGCTTGAATCCTTTCTCCATCATCTCGCCCTGCCACTTTCTTATCATAGGCGCTGTGATTTCATTGATTGGCGTACTGCCAAAGTAAGGCAGAACCTTATCGTTCATCACATACTCCTTCTGCTTCATGGTAGTTTTCCGCAGGCGTTTTTCCATATCCGCCTTATAAATCTCCCAAAAGTCAGCCAGCGTCATTGTAGGATCAGAAGATTGCTGCAGAAGAAAGTGCGCATACCATTCTTCCGCTTCCTTCTTTGTTTTGAACCCTCTTTTCTGCGACTTCTTTTTTGTTCCTGTCCAATCCGTCCAGCGGTACTGTATCCTCCAAGTGCCGTTTGGATCTTTCTTCGCATTACAACTCATACAACCGCCTCCTTTGCCGCCCCGTACCATTTTTCTTTGAAATATGCTACAGGAATTTTACCTGCAATTGTGAGGAAGCCTTTGGAAGATAATTCGCGGTTCATCTCCCGCAGAATCTTATAGGACTTTCCCATGCTGATGCCGAGCATCGCCGCAATGTCTGCGGCATTGTAATAAAGTTTCTCGTTCATTTTGTTTCCTCCGTTTTTATATTTGTTTCTGATGCGCAACATTTGTTTCTGTTGTGTTGTATGTATATACTATCGCAACATTTGTTTCGTGTCAATATCTTTTTCTTTATTTTTTTCACTTTATGTGGTATGCTATATTTATATCATTTCAATTTTGAAAGTTACTTTGCAGGAGGTCATCATGACTGTTGGAGAAAATATAAGAAGAATCAGGCAGGAAAGAAACTTAACGCAAAAACAATTAGGGGAATTGGTTGGTGCAAGTGAAGCATATATTCGTGCATACGAAAGCGGTCGGCGTAATCCCAAGCCAAAATCGCTTGAAACTATTGCAAAAGCTCTGGCTGTCAATGTCGAGGTATTAACCAACTCTGATTTTGACGGCATCAAAGCCATGCACAGGCTATTTCAAGTGTTCCGGCAATATGACGGTCATTTATTTGAGTATCAGGATCAGGACGGCAATGATATGGTTGCCGTCAGCTTTGGCACACTTTCTTTGATGCGTTCATGGTGTGACCGCTATGAGGAATATAGGAAAGAAGTAGAGAAGTGTAATTCTATTAAAGATGTAAAAAAGCGTGGGGAAGCGTTGTTGAAAGCGGAAGCAGATTTTAATTTATGGATGGATATTTATCCGGAATCGGAACCTTTTGATTTGAATTTGAAGATACAGAAGGCACATGATGAGACTATGGATGAGATTGGGTTGAATCCCCAAAAGTAAAAAAGCATTTATTTAAATATAGAGATTATAAAAATATTATATACATCAGGAGGTATTATTATGATTAAGCAATTAAAAGAATTGGGTTCTATTTCATTAGCAATTTTCGAATCAATTTTTGCAACCAAATTTTGTAATTTCCAAGATCAAAAGACTATGGTTGCCTATTTTGATAAATTTGATGAATCTATTCTATCTCTTTTAGAGGATAAACTTAAGGAACAGTATGAACAAGAACAGGTTCGTGATTTTTTAGCTCAAAATCCTCTTTTATTATATCAGAATTATCTTTTTATCTCTGATAAAGAAAAAGATAATTTTATTAATAGATTTTATAATAATTATCCAGACTTAAAATATGTTGGAAGTGAAAAAATCAAATGTTGCCTAGAAAAATATATAGATGAGCTCAATTTATTACTCAATAAGATATTAAGTGTGGAAGGAAAAATCATATTACAAAAAATAGATACTACTCAAAAATCTATCACAAATGAATTGCAAAATGTGAAACAGGAAATTGTATCTGAATTAAAAATTTCTCGCCCCACAATTAATAAAGGGCAAGGGGGTGAATTTTGCTCTACTTTGTATAATATTGGTAAAAAGAACAAATTATTCTATGGACGCAATCAAATAATAGAAGAAATTTTATTAAAACTAAGCAAAGATAAATTGGTTTTTCTAACAGGTGTCGGCGGAATAGGCAAGACGCAGATAGTACAAGAGATAGTTTTTCAATTACAGAACAAATACAGATTAATTATGTGGTTCTCATCTGATACTGAAATAGAATTATTAAATGAATTTAATACCGCTGCTATAACTTATAAGCTAATTAATGAAAAAGAAGAAAATTTTAATTACTTAACTACTATACTATCTTCATTTATTGGAGAATTTCCAAATTCATTAATTGTATATGATGGTGCGGATGATATTTCACTAGAATTATTAACCGAAAAATGTGTTTTTCCCAATTCAGATATTATAATAACAACACAAAACTCAAATATTGATTTGGATGAGTTTTCAGTAATTCCAATTGATACATTTACTCCTGAAGAAGCTAAATTTTTTTTGATGAACTATTCAAATAATCGCAAGCAAACGGAACAGGATACGGAAGTAATCGCTACCCTGTGTGACTTACTTGAAAACTATCCTTTGGCATTAGAATATGCTAGAGCATATGTAAATAAAACACAAAATTCTTTCGTGGAATACATACAAATTTATAAACAACATAAACATGATATTCTTAATAAACCATTATCAAAATATAAAAAAACTGCATATACTGCTTGGAAGCTATCATATGATAAAATTGTTAGTCAATCTAAAGATGCCAAAGATATACTAAACATCCTCTCCTTTTTGGATACTCATGATATTCCACTACGTGATATCTTTGTGCTATCACAACAATATTCTTTAGATAAATTTAACTCTATAATACTCATAATAAAAAATTATTCATTATTAAAAACGCAGAACGATTTCGCCAGTATGCATGGAATTACTCAGGAATTTATTCGTTTACAAATGCAAGAAGATTGCGAATATCAGACTCAATATGAAAAAACAATAGAAATCTTTTCAAAAATTATGCCTGATCGAATAACAAATACTTCTGAAAAAGAGCTTATTAATAGAATTATTAGACATGCCATACAAATCATTTCATATAATTGCAATATCAATGATATTGATACACTAAATTTTACTACAAACGTTGCATCCAAACTCTATATACTAGGTTATTACACTCAAACAATCAAATTCATTCAAGAGCAAATAAAGTTATACGACTCTTATATACAAAACTTTAATCTATTTCAAATGATAACTTTTATTGCTCAAGCATATCATTATATTGGAGAAGATGGCAATGCACTTAATATATTAAAAAAATATTATTTTATCGTGTCATCTTCTGAAGAGCTGACTGATTCAGAAAAATGGCAACTCCTCTCAAGATATAAAAATGCTGAAGGAATCATTCAAAAAGATCAAGGAGAATTTGCACTCTGTCTGGAGACTTTTTTTGAAGCGCTGGAGTTTCTTAACAAATTGTATCCAGATTCAGATCATGAAATAAATTGTAATATTTTTATCAATATTGGCATTGCATACAAACACCTTGGACAATATGATAATGCTCTTAAATATTATAATCAAGCACTGTCCTGCTCGGGTAATGATAAACATCTCTTATTGCGAATTTGCGGAAATATTGCGACAGCATATAAAGCATTAAATCAATTTGAAGCAGCATTCAAATATTTTGAAATTTGCCTAGATTATTCTATTGAATTAGGTGATAAACGTAATGAGTGTACATGTCTAGGAAATATTGGTAACTACTATATGAATCTACATCAATATGATAGTGCTATGTCAAATTTTATGAAATCATTGCAAATTGCCAATGAGATAAATTTTATTATAGGAGTCATTAATGCATATTATAATCTAGGGATTGTAGCCTTTTATCAGCAAGACTATATGAAGGCCAAAGAATATTGGAAATTATCATTAGAAAAAAGTAATACTATAAATTATAAATCAGGAATTGCTTTATCAAATAATGCCTTAAGTCAGCTTCCAAATTAATGTTTTACTTAAAGCCTCAACTCATTTTCTTCGTAAGCGTCAAATCCACCGCCTTGGATAGTTAGCGCTTTTATGCCATACTCTA
>CAJUBQ010000112.1 GCA_910584595.1 uncultured Eubacterium sp. | reverse complement strand
TCATTCCCACATGGAAAGGTTTTGGTACAGTTTTAGACTTTACAAGGCACTAGTGCAAACCGAAAGTTCCTGTACGCTTTCTGTCTGGTATTTAAAAAATGCTTTGTCCTGATATGGCAGAATCTTCATTGCACAGTGCGCTATGTTAATCAGATTGACGAGCGTTTCAATCCCTTTACGGCTGCGGACCATGTAACTGCACAGCGACCGGAAAGTTTTCTGTTCGCAGTGACTGACTTCAATTGGCCATCGAAATGCATACAGCGACAGAGGGATATACTGCATCCGGCTGCTGCCAGTCTGGTTCAATGGAGAGTTCCTGCCATGCGCAGAAAACCTGAAGCTGTTCCGGGAAAACTGTGCTGAAAAACAGGCGCCTGCTGCTGGAACTCTTTTCCGGGGAAGTTACAAACGCAAGGACTTCCCTTTTGCTAAAAATGTTTGTAAGGACACGGCGCACTGCCATGTAATGCTCCCCAATTTTTTCATCAGACGACGTAAAATCATCCTGGATAGAAAGACTTTTCCCATGCGATGCAGGACGGCCCTTTTTTCCGGTGCGCTGTGGCGGCAGGTCATAAATAACAGAATCAGACCTTGCATTTCCTATAAGGTCAAGGTTTTCTTATCCGTCTATGATTGAAACAGGGTTTTTCTTTACATACCAGCTGTCGCAGAGGATGATGCCATTTTTCTTTTCATGGAATACAGGCATTACATGCCGTATCATGGATGCAGTCGGTTCCAGCTTGGATTCCTTTTTCTGCCACATGCGGTATCCGAGTGGAACGGAAAGATAGTGGATCCTGCTTTTATTCCATACCGGGACACAGGCCATTACGCTTACAAAACAGCACCCATTCAGATAATTGGAGCCATTGTGCGCGGCATGGTCAAAAAGCTTTGAGACATCCTCAAATTTTTTCCCAAATTTTGAAACCATTGTATCATCAATGCAGAGAAAGACCGGCTGTGTCTGCGGTTTTTCAGATTAGATCAGAGAATATATAGAATCAAATGGGTAAAACGGATTGAGAAAAGAATGATATTGATATATAATAAATTTGATGAGAGAGGTTTGAAATTAAAAGAAAGGTGGTGTTTGTGTGCTGACATTACAGGAGCAGGTAGTTCATAAAGTCAGTAATTTGTCTGAAGATAATCTGCGGTTTTTATTAGAAATCATCGATCGCTTTATGCAGGCAGATGGTGTCCAGAAAGAAGAGCCTGTGGTTTCAAAAAGGATTGGGATAGCAAAAGGACAGAAATTGTATGATGATTCATATGATTTCGATGAGATGAATCCAGAAATTGCTAAAATGTTTGGAGTGGTGGAATGTAGCTTTTATTAGATACACATATTATTTTATGGGCGCTGGATGACAACCCTAAATTATCGCTTGAAGCCAGGGCATTAATTATGAATGAAAAAAATGATATTTATTATAGTACAGCATGAATATGGGAAACCGCGATTAAATATATGTCAAAACCTGATAAGATTTGGATAGGAGGTTCAAAACTATCAGAATTATGCAGGCAGATGGATTATCGGATGCTACCCATAGAAGATAGGCATGTGGCAGCGCTGGAAACATTAGTCTGCAGCAGCCTGGATCATAATGATCCATTTGACAGGATTATGATTGCACAGGCAAAGGCGGATGGGCTAAAATTTGTTACGCATGAATACAAAATTTTTCCAGAAGTTTGTTGATGCAGTGAGGTGAAATATGAAACTTAAATCTATTACATTACGGAATTTTAAAGGAATAGAAAATTTGACACTTACTTTTGAAGATAAAACCACTATTTTATTTGGTATAAATGGTGCAGGTAAATCAACAATTCTTCGAGCAATTGATTTGATATATGCAAATATTATTGCTAAATTGACAGGATCCAATAAAAAATTAGTAGAATTGGACTATGATGATATTAGTTATGGAAAATCAAAAGCGAGCATAGATGCAGTGTTTTCTTTTGAAGATGGTACGGAGTTGGAATATGGTCGTTCTATTGATAGATCAACTGGGAAGAAACATAACTTAAATCATTTGAAATTGTTAATAAAAAAGTATGAAAACTCATACATCGTGAAAGGGTATGATGATGGTGATGGAAACTGGATAGAAGAAGTGGATAACAAAAATATGCCTGTTTTTGTCAATTATGGTGTTAACAGAATTGTATTGGATGTTCCGCTTAGAGTATCTAATAAAGAAAAATTTACGAAATTAAGTGCATTTGATAAAGCAATTGAAAGCACAATAGATTTTAGAAATTTATTTAAATGGTTCAGAAATCAGGAAGATCTTGAAAATCAAGAGAAAGTAAGAAAAAATAAAAATTTTCAAGATAAAAGTCTGTTTGCAGTAAAATGTGCAATGTTGGCAATGCTTGATGGATTTGAAGATATTCATATTGATAGAAAACCGTTGGCAATGAAGGTAAAAAAAGATGGTAAATACTTAAAGATCAACCAATTATCTGATGGAGAAAAATGTACCATTGCACTGTTTGGAGATCTTGCAAGAAGAATGGCTTTAGCAAATCCACAAAGCGATAATCCATTACAAGGGACAGGCGTGGCGCTGATTGATGAGTTAGATTTGCATATGCATACTTCATGGCAGCGGAAGGTATTAAAAGTACTGAAAAAGACTTTTCCGAATATCCAATTTATCATTACGACACATTCTCCTCAGATTCTAGGAGAAGGTGATGATACATTTAATTTGTTTTATATGGATAGAGATGAGAAACGAATATCATTGAAATCATATAAGTCATTTGTAGGGTGGGATGCAAATGTAATCCTGGAAGAGGCTATGGGTACGGATTCTGTAAATCAAGACATCAAAAAAATGCTTGAGAAAATGTATTTCTATATTGAAAACAAAGAATTTGATGAAGCGGAAGAATTGGCAGATATATTGGATAAAAAATCGAATGGATATGTGAAAGGAACTTCTAAGGCGAGAGTTCTTATTTCAAGGGGGCGAAGACATGAAAAGAATAGTTAAAAAAACGTCTCCGACATGGTTTGAAAATTGGAAAACAAATTATAGAACTTTTAATGGGAAAGAACCTCATTATAAAAACGATTTTTCTTCTGATGATACAGATGGAGCACATAGAAGACATCATTTAAGAGAGGCGCTTGTAAATGAACAGGGAAAAATCTGCTGTTATTGTATGAAAAGAATAGATGTAGACTTTTCTCATATTGAGCATTTTTTTCCTAAAGAAAAATTTCAAGATAAAGACTTATCTTATGATAATTTGTATGCTTCTTGTAATGGCGAAGGAAGCAAAATTATATACGATGAGTATTGTGGACATAGAAAAGGAAATTGGTGGAGAGGTGATATGATTTCACCGACTGATATAGAGGTAGAAAAAGTATTTAAGTATTCGCCTAATGGTAAAATTAGTAGTATCAGCGGAAGAACAACATCAAATATTGCTCAAGAGATGATTCATAATTTAGGATTAGATAGTTATCATCTTGAAAGAAGTAGGAGAGAAGCTATTGAAGCTTCAGAAGTATTTGATGATGTAGAATACTCTGATGAAAGCATTAGAGATTTTATAGAGTACTATTCTAATATGGACAATGGCGTTTATGTACCATTCTGTAAAGCTATTGTAGATTGTTTAGAAGAAATGCTATAGATTTTTTTAGATTAATACATAATTATATCTCAGAAGCGCTCTTGGTGTTACGGAGTTACTTCTGAGTTTTCTTTCATTAATTAAAAAAATGCAGGAAAGTGGTATTCAAGTCATTGTAAAGCATTCACCCGATAGAAATACCCTGCTGGCGGCTAGAACCGGGGATGCAGCATTTGTGTCATAGATCTTGGTGCACTGTCCGGGCTGCAGGCATATCAAGGTGGTCACTCTAATGTGCCGCAGGAGGATGATGGCAGTAACTACAGCTACGGTTCTCATGGGAACCATTATAGTATTTGGGATATGCAATATAAAGCAGCTATTTTGCATAGATGAGGAGGGGATCGGCCAGCGCTCTTGAAAGGAAACTCTTTGATATGATAGATAGAATGATCCTTCATCTATGGTTATATGAAATAAGATTTAGAAACTGTAAACTGTATGGATAAGAAAAGGCGGGAGGGGATTCCCTCAAAGAATTACCTTCTATTCATACAAAAAGAGAATAAGTCTATAGCTTGTTTTCTTTGCTATAAACTTATTATACGAGGAGGATAGATAAATGGAAGAAGAGAAAAAAGAATCAGGAAATTGAAGAAATAATATTATCTTTATATGATTAGGATGATATATTTAGTAGTGGAATCAGTTATTTTGCTTGTGAAGAATATAGAACAGAGATATAATATTGTTATTAGAATAGATAGGATAATCAGAATAAAACTTGAAATGGTTCCGCATCAGATTACTCCAGACCGGACAGCAGTATCAGTGGCTTCTGATTTCTATTTTATCCAACTTTCATTTCAAAAATGTCTGATATACAAATTCCAGAAAAATGTTATAATAGTTTCAAATTCAGATGATTAGGAACTGTAAGCAAATGATATGATAAACAACTTGTTTTTTTCTTCGGCAGCGCCACTCAAAAATCAGTTACATAGCCCACTGCAGCGTGCCCCTTAGGGTATGCGCCTGATTTTTGAGCGCCACTCTCGAAGAAAAATTCTGCGCAAGTTTATCATACTATTTACTTACAGTTTCTTACCAAAGGAGAATTTCATGAAACGTACATGGAAAATGCATACGAAAATACTGTTGACTTTTGGCGGTATTGTTTTATTTGCGCTTATTATGCAGACAGTACTGTTCTGGAGAAATTCATCCGGCATAATTTATCAGCAGGCCGAAGAGGAAAGCATGCATGCGCTGGAAAATATGCAGGATGATCTCTATGTGTATATTAAAAAAATTGAAAAGGGCTTGGCAGGCATTTATAATAAAAAAGATTATCTGAACGACCTGAAAAGGAAAAAAGATGCAGGGCAGATGCGGAATCTGTATTACAGGGAAGCATATCAGCTGGCGTCTGAACGGTTTGATGCATCTGACGGTGTGGCGGCTGTTTATTTGTATAATGCAGATCATAAACTGATCAGCTCTTACCGGCGGGCGGTTACGCCAAAGTATCATTTTCCAAAAGATATTTATGAAGATCCCAAGACATATAATACAAAGGCTGTTTTGGACTATGTGTCATCGGATAACGCAAAGATGTTGATTTCCAGTTATTATAATCCATCAAGAGAGAAAAATGTCATCCGGTTTGCATTAAAAATATACGAAAGCAGCAACATTGGCAAAAAAATTGGATATGTGGTTTGTGACGTGAACTGGAGGCCGATCCAGGCGATTATGGAAAAATATATCGTGAATGAGGAGGCGGGTATGTGGATTCAGCCGACGGGAGACCGTCCGGCAATGGAAACCGGCTGTCCGGGTGGGAAAGACCGGAAGGATTGTGAGAATCTGCAACAGGAAATCGCTGCGGGAAAGAGGCATACAGGAACAGTTGTGGAATCCGGGGATTGTGTTTTTTTCCAGGTAAATCAGAGCAAATATAATCTTGGGGCATATGCATTGATGCCAAAGTCTTTTTTAAAGAAAAACCAAAAAATACTGGCAAGAAATTTTGTCTGCATTGCCGTACTAATGCTTTTTCTGGCAAGCATAGTTACAACGGCGCTTTCAAAATCACTGACCAGCCCTCTGGAGCGGATGACACTGACGGCCAGAAAGATCAGGGATGGAGATACGCAGTTGCGCATGCAGGGAATGAAGGATGATGAAATCGGTGAGCTTGCACGCAGTTTTAATGAAATGCTGGATCAGATTGAGCATCTGATCAGTAGTGAATATGAAACGAAACTGATGTTAAACCGAGCGGAATATAACGCGCTTCAGGCGCAGATCCATCCACACTTTTTATATAACACACTGGATACGATGGGCAGTATTGCTCAGGTGCAGGGGTGTCCACAGGTAAGCGCCCTCTGCCAGTCCCTGTCTAATATTTTCAGGTACAGCCTGGACTTTAAGAATCCTTTTTCGAGTGTTTCAAAGGAGATAACCCATTTGAAAAATTATATTTATGTCATGGATGTACGGATGCAGGACCATATCCAGTACGAGTTTGAGATTGATGAGAATGTTTTAAAGGATTCCATGCCGAGGCTGTCCATCCAGCCACTGGTAGAAAATGCATTGAATCATGGACTGCGTAATGTACGCGGGGAAAAAAAAGTTCATATCTGCGTAAAGGCGCAAAACCGGATACTGGAAATTATTGTGGAAGATAACGGGTCAGGCATTCCGGAGGATAAAATTAGTAGCCTGCTGCAGGATTCGCAGGAAAAAGGTGCAGAGAAGAGAGGTTCCATTGGATTAAATAATATTCATATGAGAATGAAGATGTTGTATGGGGAGCCGTTTGGACTGGCAATTGCAAACAGGCCGCAAGGCGGGGCAAGAGTAACACTGCATCTGCCGCAGACAACGTTGGAGGAGGCGGAACAGCTGTGGGTGAAAGATTTAAAGTACTGATTGCAGATGATGAATACTGGACAAGGGAAAAGTTCCGAAAGATGATTGAATGGGATGAATACGGGCTGGAGCTGCTGCCGCTGGCAAGTGACGGAGAAGAAGTGCTGGCGCGGATGGAACAGCACAGGCCGGATATTCTGATTACAGATATTAATATGCCGTTTTTAAATGGTGTGGAGTTATTGGAAGAGGTACAGAAAATGTATCCGGATGTCATTACATTTGTGATCAGCGGATATAATGATTTTGAATACGTAAAGGGCGCGTTTCTGGCAGGCTCGATCAATTATCTGATGAAGCCGGTTAGTAAAATTGACCTGGTGAACGCGATTATCAAGGCATTGGAGATTATTCAGGAACGGCGTTCGCTAAAAGCGCAGGAAGCTAAAAAAAAGCTGGAGTTTTCCAAGGCGGCGTCCCTGATGCAGGACAGGGAGTTTTCACAGCTTTTGGAGCATAAGGACATGCTGTCTGTACCGTATGCGGCCGGCTTTGGAATGGATGCTGCGGGGCTGAGCCTTACACTGATTAAAATTCATAATATGTCCTATCTGATGAAGGAATGTGGATATGACATGAACTTGATTTCTGTAAAGACAAAAAACCGTATTCGGGATGTGATAGGGGCAGGCGCACTGATGATATTTAACTATATTTACAGATCAAATGAATTTCTCATTGTATCGGAAATTGAGCGTGAAACGCTTGCACCGATTATAAAAAGGCTGCTGGAGGAACTCTGCGGCTGGACGCAGTCTGTGATTACAATTGTGACAAGCAGTCATATTTATTCTCTGGATAACATACAGCAGGCTTACGTCCAGGCTATCTCGCTGTTGATGACAAGGAAATTTACTTCAGAAAGCTGCCTGATTACAGCATATCCGGACAATCAGACAGGCAGCGGTGAAGTGAACAGCCGTTTTTCGGATATACAGGCCAAAGAGCTGCGTACGATGTTAAAGTCCGGCAACCAGCGGGGGATTTATGAGCTTGTATTTGAAAAAACGGGTATACGAAAATGCAAGGAGGAGGCATGGAGCTACCTGGAAGTACGCCAGACTATTAAGCGTGTCTTTAACATCCTGTCAGAAGAAGTTCTGTCGCCGGAAGAACTGCTGCAGGCAGAAAGCATGGCAGAGATGGCGGATAAAGCGGTTGAGCTGCTGGACGACGTGTATCTGTGCGAGGTGACAGAGACGATGATTGACAGTGTGTTGGCTGCGGGAATGGATGATACGGCGGATACGATGCAGGAAACAGTCCGTCAGGCGGCTGTTTATGTAGATGAACATTATTTTGAAACACTGACGCTTTCCGGGCTTTCGGAGCAGTTTCATGTAGAACACTCCTATTTTTCCAAGCTGTTTAAAAAATTAACAGGTGAAACACTGATGATGTACATTGCAAAGCTTCGGATCCGCAAAGCGAAAGAATATATGAAGGAAAACGCCGGAAGCCTGACAGAGATCGCATTTATGGTAGGTTATGATGACTACACGTATTTTAACAAGGTGTTCCGCAAACTGACGGGCGTAAGCCCGCGGGATTATAAGAAAAGCCTTGAGCTGGCCGGTTTCTAAAAAGGCCAGCTTTTTTTTTCAAGATTTTCCTAACAGAAGACAGGAGATTCAGATTATAATGAATCTACGCAAAATATTAAAAGGAGGATTTGAAAATGAAAAGAAAGTTAGCAAGTGTAGTATTGGCAGCAGCAATGCTGGCAGGAACGCTGGCTGGATGTGGGAGCACAGGCTCTGGGGACAGCGGCAAGCAGGAGAGTACAAAAACGGACGACAGTGAGCAGGGAGGTACGGAGACGGAAGATGGCACGCAGGGGAGCGATGCGGGAACCGATGGCGCGGATGAACCGGCTTCGGATGAACCGGTTACGCTGACAGTCCTTGCGGGACAGTCGACGACAGATGCCGGGATTGAGGATATGATTGATGAAGCATTAGCTGAAAAGTATCCGAATATTACGCTGGAATGGGAATGTGTGGACTGGGGAAATGATTTCCAGCCGAAAATGCAGCAGTATCTGCAGTCCGGACTTCCGGATATTATGATCGGGAAAGCACAGGATGTGGCTACCTATGCTCCGCAGGGCGTTCTGGCAGAGATTGACAGTACATATCTGGATCGCGGCCTGGATGCGGCAAGGGAAAATGTAACAATCGACGGAAAGACATATGGCATGGTATATAATGCGCTTTATCAGGGCGTTTACTATAATAAGGATATGTTTGCGGAAAATAACTGGGAAGTTCCTAAGACACAGGAAGATCTGCAGAAAATCATTGACGACTGTAAAGCAAAAAATATTATCCCATTTGCCAGCCATATGGTTGATACATGGTCAATCGGAAACGTAACCATGCAGTTTATGATGAACGATGTGTTTAATAAAATTCCTGACTGGGGAGATCAGTTTAGGGATGGAAAGACGAGCTTTTCAGACAGCGAAGAGATGAAGACAGCTTATCAATATAATCAGCTGATTTTTGACAATACGTTCGAAGATACGTTTTCTACCGAGCAGACAGATTGTGACGCGAAGATGGTCACAGGAGAAGCGGCGATGAAGGTTTCCGGTTCGTGGTCAATCCAGAATTTCCTGGATATTGATGAAAGCTTTAACTTTGGAATTTTCCCGTTCCCGAATCAGACGGGCGATTCCAAACTGATTTTCGAGCCGAATATTACAGTTATGACAAGCGCCCAGACCGAGCATCAGGATGCAGTGAACAATGTGCTGGATGTGCTTACGTCGGATAAGGACCTTGCGGTTGAGATCTATAATTATACAAAAACAGCTTCCATGTTAAAAGATATCTCCCCAACATTTACGAACCCAAGTCAGGAAGATATTGACAAATATGCCTCAGATGGAAATATCGCAGATGTAACACTTGGCAACAATCAGCTTGTATGGGGCGGCTTTCAGGAAGAAAATGCAAAAGACGTTGCGGCATGGCTGCAGGGGCAGGAAAGTTTTGAGGATGCTTTAAAAGCATCGGACGGCAGGAAAGATTCAAGCAGTGCGAATTAATGAACTGAATTTGATAAGTTAGATGCGGGCCGGTATACTGCTGGTATACCGGCCTTGTTTTATCAACCGGCAAATGGGACAGAAAAGAGGAAAACAATTATGAAGAAAAACAATGCAAGCATGCAAAATAAGCTGTATTTTCAGTATTTGGCATTGGTACTGCCTGGATTTATCATATTTACAATCGGACTGATTATTCCGCTGATCCTTGCGTTCCGTTATTCTTTGACGAGCTGGAACGGTATGACGGCAGAAAAACCGTTTGTAGGATTTCAGAATTATATCGACCTGTTTCATGACAGGGAATTTTTGGACAGCTGGTGGTTTACGCTAAAATTTACAATCGGGAACACGATCATACAAAATGCTGCGGCTTTGCTTTTTGCGGTAGCGTTGGACAGTGGGATTAAGGCGCAGAAAATATACCGTACGGCATTTTTTATCCCATGTCTGATCAGTGCGGTCATTGTAGGTTTTGTATGGCTGAAGATGTTTTCGAATGTACTGCCTGCAGTAAACGATGCGCTTGGGACAAATTTTGATTTTCTATTGTTTGGTAATTCAAAGACTGTACTGGGCGGACTTTTGATTGCAAATAACTGGCAGTGGATCGGTTATTGGATGCTTATTTACCTGGCAGGTCTGCAGAGCGTTCCGGCAGAACTGTATGAAGCAGCCAGAGTGGACGGTGCAGGGGCAGTTAAGCGCTTCTTCCATGTGACAATCCCGATGCTCGCCCCAGCTATTACCATATGCGTAGTTGGAATTACGACCGGATCTCTGAAAGTCTATGATCTGCTTGTTTCTTCTACCAAAGGGGGTCCGGGAAGAGCGTCAACATCTGTTATTTATAAGACGTATACAACAGCGATCAACGGGCGTCAGTACGGGTATGGTTCGGCAATGACAGTAACGCTGATTGTGGCGTTGCTGTTGGTAGCATTGATTCAGGTAAAAGGATTAAAGAGCAGGGAGGTGCAGGCATAATGACAGATGCAAACAAAAAAGCAGCTGGCAGGATAAGGTTTTTTAAGAAAAGGGACGAAGACCTGCCGTCCGGTACGCCGTATACAAAAGAAACGTTTATTACCCAGATCATTATGACTGTATTTGCGGTCTTATTTATTGCACCGATTGTTATTATCCTGAATTACTCTTTTAAGAACAAAAAAGAGTTGTATCTGGGCAGCCCGCTGTCTTTGCCGCAGTCTTTGAACCTGGATAATTATGCGAAGGCATTTGATAAGCTGAATATGAGATATACTTTCCTGAATACATTTTTTTATACAGCATGCAGTGTTGTGATTCTGGCGCTGTTGTGCGGTACGACCGCATGGGCGATTGCCAGATGCAAAAAGAAGTTTTTCAAGTTTGCTTACATTTATTTTATTATCGGCATACTCATCCCATATCAGGCGCTATTTTTGCCGATTTATACGATCGGCTATAAGATGCATCTGACAAATACGAGATACGGAATTATTTTTATGTATGTGGCTACGGGAATTTCATTCGGCGTGTTTCTGATGAACAGTTTTATGAGTACGGTTCCGATTGAATTGGAAGAATCAGCGCGCATCGACGGCTGTTCGGTGTTTAAGACTTATTTCCTTGTAGTGCTGCCTTTGTTAAAACCGGCGATGGCTACGCTGATTGTCATGCAGTCATTCCAGATTTGGAATGACTATCTGCTGGCGAGCCTCTATGTAAGTAAAAAACAGCTGAAAACGCTGACGGTTGCTATTCAGTCGCTATTCTCAGCACAGAGCAGCGATTATACGACGGCGATGGCGGCAATTATCATTTCCGTACTCCCGATTGCGGTTTTATTTATGTTCCTGCAGAAATATTTTATTAAAGGTATGACAGTAGGCGCGGTGAAAGGTTAAAAAGGTGGAAATGCAATGAGACAGTTATTAAAAGAATATATTTTGGGAGATATGGTTGCAAGGTATGAAACAGATGAGGAAAAGCACGTAGGGCTTACCTTGTATCCTGCCATAAAACCATTGCCGGTCATCGAAAAACAGGAAGCGCTGGACAGTCTTGTGCAGCTGAAAATCACCGGCGATGTGGCGGAAGGATGCTACGCGCCCGGAAATACTATGCGCAATGGTGAATCTGTAAAAAACATGAAATATCAGGATCAGACGGCAGACAGAAGTGAAGAAGGCACAGAGATTATTACCATGCTGGCTGACGGGCGTGGATGTCAGGTTTTCCATCATTTATACTGGAAACAGAATGCCTCATATCTGCGTATTTTTTGTGAATTTCAAAACAACGGTCATAAGATGGTGCAGCTGGAGATGTTTTCTAGTTTTTCCATTGAAAGGCTCTCGCCTTACCTGGAGGGCGACGGCCATGAATGCCTTACGGTCCACCGCCTGCGCAGCCGCTGGAGTCAGGAAGGATGCCTGGAATCCCTCCCGATAGAGAAACTGCAGCTGGACACCTGTTGGAATATGGACTCTGTCAGATGTGAGAGGTTTGGGCAGGTGGGTTCTCTTCCGGTTAATAACTTCTTTCCATTTGTAATGGTGCAGGATACGACAAACGATGTATTCTGGGGTGCGCAGCTGTGCCACGGCTCTTCCTGGCAGATGGAACTGTTCCGCAAAGATGAGAACTTTGCTGTCAGCGGAGGGCTGGCGGATTGGGAATTCGGTCATTGGAAAAAGCAGATAAAACCAGGGGAATTGTTCCGGTCGCCGGACGCAGTGCTGACGGTATGCCAGACGGATTCTGTGGACATTGCCGCAGACCGTCTGGTACAGGCTCAGAAAGAATCGTTGGGCAGTCTGCCTCAGGCAGAGCTGGAGCTGCCAATTGTCTTCAATGAATATTGTACGACCTGGGGGAATCCTTCCCATGAGAATATTGTAAAAATATTGGATTCGGTGAAAGGGAAGGGATTTACGTATTTTGTTATTGATTGCGGTTGGTATAAACAGGACGAGGTTCCATGGGATATCAGCATGGGTGATTATCAGGTCTCAGAATCTCTGTTTCCAGACGGGCTGGAAAAAACGGTAGCGGCGGTGAAAGATGCCGGACTAAAGCCGGGAATCTGGTTTGAGTTTGAAAACGTCGGGCCTGCTGCAGAAGCATTCGTAAATACGGAGCATCTGCTCAAGCTTGACGGATATCCGCTGACGACAAGCAGAAGAAGGTTCTGGGACATGAACGACCCATGGGTGCTCCAATATCTGGATGAACGGCTGATCGGCATGTTAAAGTATTATGGATTCGAATATTTAAAAGTGGATTATAATGATACGATCGGCATCGGCTGCGATGGGTGTGAATCTCCGGGAGAGGGCCTGCGCAGGCAGATTCAGGCTACACAGGATTATTTCCTTAAAATAGCGGAGCAGATTCCGGGGATTGTCATTGAAAACTGCGCATCTGGCGGGCACAGGCTGGAGCCGGGTTTTCTGTCGCTTTCCAGCATGGCCTCCTTTTCGGACGCTCACGAATGTGAAGAAATACCGATTATTGCGGCAAACCTTCACAGGGCTGTTCTTCCGCAGAAAAGCCAGATTTGGGCAGTTATCCGCAAGACGGATTCTAAGAAACGGATTGCGTATTCCATCATCAGTACATTTCTGGGACGGATGTGCCTGTCTGGGGATGTTACGGATCTAACCAAAGAACAGTGGGAAGTGATTGATGCTGGCATTGCGTTCTACCGAAGCGTTTATCCTGTAATAAAAGACGGAACGAGCTTCCGGTATGGGCCGCAGATTTCCTGTATCCGCCATCCCCAGGGATGGCAGGGCGTATTCCGCATGGGAAAGCAGGGGAAAGGTCTTGCCGTGATCCATACATTTGACGGTGAGTTGCCGGAATGGCTGGAAATGGCATTGCCATGCGGCTGGAAGTACAGTATCGAAGAGATATACAGTGATACGCAGGAAAATGTCTGCATGGAAAACAATGTTCTGAAATATCGTTCGCAGGAAAACAGGAAGGCATTAGCTGTTCGATTTGCGGTAGAACTTCCAACGGGCTGAGTGCAGACCTGATTGAAGATGTGGCGGATGGGGGAGCGGTAAACAACAAGTAACAAAGTAACAGTTTAGACAAAGTGTTGCTTTTTCCTGATTACCGGACGCCGGATGGTGGGGAGCTGCCCCATAAGCGCGAACTTAAGCGGAAATGCAACAATTTGCAAAAAAAGTGTTGCGTATTGGCTATGCAGACGCTGGATGGGAGGCATTGGCC
>CAJUBQ010000111.1 GCA_910584595.1 uncultured Eubacterium sp. | reverse complement strand
AAACCTTGATTTTCCAGTGTTTTCAAAAGTATCGTTATCTAACGTCAGCTTTCGAACGTCCGGCATTCCAGCAGATGGTAGAGGATATTAAAGCGGGGAAAGTAAACTGCGTGGTGACAAAGGATTTATCGCGCTTTGGAAGGAACCACATCGAGGTAGGGAAATATATTGAAAAAATATTCCCGTACCTGGGCGTCCGTTTTATTGCTGTCAATGACAATTATGACAGTATAACGGATGATGCACAGGTGAATAACATTATCATTCCATTCAAGAACCTGATCAATGATGCATACTGCAGAGATATTAGCATTAAAATCCGCAGCAATCTGGAAGTGAAAAGGAAACGGGGGGATTTTGTAGGACCTTTTGCCCCGTATGGCTACCGGAAAGCAGAAGAGGATAAAAATAAGCTGGAAATAGACGAGGAAGCTGCGGAAGTTGTGCGTTCTATCTTCCGGTTATATTTACAAGGAAATAATGCGTATAAAATTGCGGAGAAGCTGAATAAGAAAAATATCCTTACGCCGATGGACGATAAAAAAGAAAATGGAAGTGCGTTTTATACAGGTTTTAAGAAGAATCTAAAGAGTCAGTGGACACATATGCAAGTACTCCGCATTTTAGGGAATCCCGTTTATACCGGAACTTTAGTGCAGGGAAAGGAAACCACGCCAAATTATAAAGTGAAAAAGAAAGTAAAGCGTGACCAGAGCAAATGGAGCCAGGTAGAAAATACCCATGAAGCCATCATTTCATCCGCAGATTTTTTAAATGCACAGGAGCAGCTTAAGATGGATACGAGGACGGGAACGGCAAAAGAGAAAGTGTATTGCTTATCCGGCGTTGTAAAGTGCGGTGACTGCGGCGCAAACATGGTAAGAAAGACGGTTCCATCTGGAAAGAGGAAATTTATTTATTATGTATGTGCAAGCCATAAAGGAAATAAGAAGATCTGCAGTTCCCACAGCATCAATGCGGAGGCTTTGGAGGAAAGCGTACGGAAACTGTTAAACCATCAGATCAGTAATGTAACAGATTTAGGACGGATTCTGGAAAAACTGGATGATGCGAAGCTCAGGCAGGGTGAAATGGACAAACGAGGCAGACAGATTTCAAGAAAAAAGGAGGAGATACAAAAATATAGCCATCTGCGCCTGGATTTATATGAAGATTATAAAGATGGACTGATTACGAAAGAAGAATATCTGGAGCTAAAAGAAATCTATGAAAAACGTACGCAGACAGCCGAGCAGATGCTGGAGGCAATGGAAGAGGAAATGGCGTTTCTTGCCGATGGACAGCCGAGTGCATGCGATTGGATTTGTGAGTTTAAGAAATATGGGTATCTGGAATTTTTATCGAGGGAAGTTGTTGTTTCACTGATTAAGCAGATACTTGTCTATGAAAAGAAGGAAAGGGAGCGTTATCCAAGGATAGAAATACACTTTAAATATGCCGATGAATTTCAGGCGTCTTTAAGCCAGATGGAACAATTGCATGGGAAAAAGGAGAGAGCGTATGGCAAGAACGAGTAGAAAGCAAGGAAAAATTGCTGAACAGATCAAGGCTCCTGTAATGAAAACAGCGTTATATGTTCGTTTGTCTGATGAAGATAATGGCGGTAAAAGTGTGGATGGCACAGATAATCAGCTTGAATTATTATTAGATTTTACAAGGCGGCTTGAAACTATGGAAACCCTAAAGGATACCTATATGCAGTTTGACAGAAAAGAGGAAACCCTAAAGGATATCTATACGTCATACTGCAAAAAAATTGAAATTCAAAGGGATACCTGTATGCCATATAGAAAGAAAGTGGAAATCATAGATACCTATATGGATAATGGGCAGACCGGAACTGATTTTGAAAGGCCGGGCTGGGAGCGGATGATGGAGGATGTAAAAAAGGGCAGGATCAATTGTGTGATTGTGAAAGACTTGTCCCGGTTCGCAAGGAATTATTTGGAAGCGGGAGATTATCTGGAAAAAATATTTCCATTCCTGGGAGTGCGTTTTATTGCAGTCAACGATCATTTTGACAGTGCAGGTGAAATTTATCCGAAAAAGGAATTGATTACAGAATTTAAGAACCTGGCAAATGATTATTATTCAAAAGATATATCAAAAAAAATTCTGTCGGCATTCCGCACTAAGAAGGAACAGGGGCAGTTTATAGGAAATAAAGCCCCATATGGGTATGTCCTGGAACATAATAAATATGTGATAGATGAGCCTGCGGCGGATATAGTGAGACGCATTTTTAAAATGAAAACGGAAGGGATGAGCGCCTATAAGATTGCAAACATATTAAATCAGGAAGGAATCCCCTCTCCCAGCAGATATGCAGGTGAGCAGGGCATGAAAAAATATAAGGATTGCAGCAATGTTCTATGGCAATCGCAGGCAGTCAGCAGGATTCTGTATAACAGCGCTTATGTGGGAGATTTGGCACAGGGAAAATATAACTGTTCTATCTACTCTAAAGAAAGGTGTGGAAAAAGAAAGGAAGAATCATGGGAAGTCATAGAGAAAAACCATCCGGCAATTATTGGCAGGGAAGTGTTCCGGGAAGTACAGATAATGAAGGAAAGAAACCGGAAGGTATGGAAGGACAGGCAATGCGGGCCGGGATATGAGAACGTATTGGAAGGGATTCTGGTATGTGGGATTTGCCATCATCCCATGTGGAGGAATAAAGATGTAAGGAATGGAAAAGCAAGGTATTATTTTTTCTGCGGTTTGGCTTATGGACATTCACAGGTGAAATGCAATACATCTTCTATCGTTGATTCTAAAATCTTTGATGTGGTATTAAAGCAGGTAAAACTGCAGATAGACTTAGCTGTTGAAGTCAGCAGCCTATTGGAGAAGCTGAAAAAGTCAGACTGCCAATTGGCAGCCTATAGACAGAAAAAAGGGCAATTGGCGCAGATCAAGGATGAGCTGCGCAGGCAAGTATATTTGAAAACCAGCATTTATGAAGATATGAAGCAGGGAATCCTAACGAAAGAAGAGTATCTAACTGCAAAGAAAAAATACGCAGAAAAAATTTCAGATTTAGAAACAGAATTGGACAACAAACAGGCGGAGATGGAGGATTTTGAGCAATGTATAAGCGGGGAAAACCGTTGGCTTAAAGCCTTTCTAAGTTTCAGGGATGCAAAAGAGCTTTCAAGGGAGATGGCGGTAAGTCTGTTGGAAAAGGTGGAAGTATATCAGGATAAGAGAATCCATATCCGGTTCCGGTTTCGGAATGAATTTGAATATTTAACCTCAATACTGCAAAGCGGCAATGAGGTTATGGGCAAGGAATGCAGCGGAAAGAGGTGGGATTATGGCAGGTCAGTTTCTGGCTGAATATCTAAGGCTTTCCGTGGAGGACGGGGACATTGTAGCGAACGATACGAAAGCGGAGAGCGACAGTATTGGCCATCAAAGGGAACTGATTGCCCGGTATATCAGTGAGAAACAAATTTATCCCTTCATACAGTCAGTAGAATTTGTGGATGATGGCTACAGTGGGACAAACTTTGACAGACCGGCAGTAAGAAAAATGCTGTCCTTGGTAAGGGAAGGGAAAATATGCTGTATCATAGTAAAAGACCTTTCCAGGTTTGGGAGAAATTATTTGGAGGTAGGGGATTACCTGGAACAGATTTTCCCCTTCCTGGGAGTCCGTTTTATTGCAATCAACGATGGATATGACAGTAATGATTACATAGGAACTACGGGAGGAATAGAGATTGCTTTTAAGAGCCTTTTGTATGATATGTATAGCAAGGACTTGTCTGAAAAAATGCGGTCATCCCTGTTAATAAGAAGAAAAAGGGGAGATTTTATCGGCCCCAGAGCGCCATTTGGTTATCAGTTCTCTGATAATAAGAAGATACTGGCAGTAGATGAAGTGGCGGCGCAATATGTGAAGCGGATATTTGGACTGGCCTGTGAAGGGTGTGGAACTGGAAAAATAGCGAAACTATTAAATAAAGAAAGAGTGCCAACGCCAGGGCGCTATAAAAACAGGGAGAAGATGCAATATCATATTTTGGATGGGGAAGGGTATTGGGACAGCGGTAAAGTCAGGAAGATTTTGCAGAACAAAGTATATACCGGAACGGTTGTCAATGGAAGAACCAGGGTAACGGAGGTTGGAGGCAGCCATTTTAAGCAGGCGCCGGAGGAAGAGCAGATATGCATTCCTGGCAGGCATGAGGCGATTGTTACAGAGCAGGAATATTTGTTGGCGTTACAAGTGTTAAAAAACAATGGATGCCAGAAGGGGAAAAAGCATACGCCGAAACAGGAGAGCATATTGCTTGGGAAACTACGGTGTGGACATTGCAAAAGAAGCCTGATCCGGATAGACTGTGCCGCAATGCCATACTTTGTCTGCAAAAAGGCAGAATATGAGGAAGCCCCCTCCGGGGATACCTCCATGCCATACGGCAAAAAAGAAGAAAATACTGAGTGTATCGGTGAGCGATTGAGTGAGACAGAATTGGAGACGGCTATTTTAGAATGTATCAATGAAGAATTGGAACAAAGGATTCCGGATGGGGAAAACAAAAGCCAGGAATCAGATACAGATTTTACAGTGATGAATCATAGACAGATAAGGAAGATGTGTAAAACATTGGAACAGAAGCAGGATTCATTAAAGATAGAAAAGCAATATCTGTATGAGCAATATAAAAGAAAACAGATGGAGCGGAAAACCTACTTGAATAGGGTAGGGGCATTAAGGGAGGAAGAAAGAAGATTAAGTGAGCAGATTCAAAGTCTGCAAAAACAAAGGGAACAGTGTGGAGAAGAAGATGGGACACGGCAGGAGAAGGCGGGACATAATGGAAAATTAGAAATTCTCACCAGAGAAGTGGTGGATGAATGGATTGAAGTCATATATGTATATGGGAAATCGCAGTTTGATATAATTTATAAAGAAAAAAAAGGAATCTAAAAAAAGTATAAAAAATTGTTAGTCCTTACCTGACAGCACCATATGGGGAGAAAGTGAAGGCATATTTAATAAAAGGAGCCAAACCGCTAGCAGCGTTTACTGAGTATCCTAATGCGCAAATAGGTTGGGGCATTCTTTGTTTGAGGGATAGTCTGCCGGAATAAAGTCAGATAGTATATAAAGATTCATTTTTGCAATCTGCATTCTCAATTTTACGAAGAATTTACCTCGAATTTAGCCAATATAGATTGCTGCGCTGACTAAATTTGAGATAAAATCTTCGTATTAAGCATTAAGTATTATATAATATGGCGTTAAATCTAAAACAATCATTTGTGGAAAACGATTTTATACAAGATATAAAATCATAATATAATTATAAGATGCAAAGGTAACATGGATGTATAAGACGATTGCTTAAAGTGAAACAACATATAATAAATTCAATGGTATTGCATGTTTTGAAAAATCAGAAGAAATCATCAGAGGAAAAATGATGACACGTTTCATAGTTTTAATATAATATAAAAATGGATAGAAATAACAATGGCTATTCATAATGAACAATAATGGAACGATATAAAAACAGACAATAATAACAAAAGAAGCATGAAATTTTAAGTCGTAAAGGAGATTGTATGCAATATACATGGAAGGATATTGAACAGCACATAGCTGCCTGTACGTTATGTTCGTTGAGCAGGACGAGAAATCGGCCTGTTATGGGACGTGGAAACTGTCAGGCTGATCTTATGCTGATAGCTGAAGCGCCAGGAGGACAGGAAGATCAGCAAGGTATGCCGTTTGTCGGACGTTCCGGGGAAATATTAGATCGTCTTTTGCAGGATTGTGGACTTGACAGAGAGGAAATATATATTACAAATATTTTAAAATGTCATCCTCCTGGCAACCGAGATCCAAAACAAGAGGAAAAAGAAGCTTGTTTTCCATATTTGAAATATGAGACATTTCTTCTAAGACCTAAAATGATCGTATGTCTTGGACGTGTTGCTGCACAGCGTATTATTTCACCGGATTTTAAAATAACGAAACAACATGGTGTGTTTACCTGTCGAAAAAATTGTGTGCTGACTGCGATTTACCATCCATCGGCAATTTTACGTGATCCTTCCAAGTATGAGATTGTGAAGAAGGATTTTCGTGAAATTGTAGATAAACTTCATTTTTTGCAAAGTTCGCACGAATAAGTGCAGCAGTTTCATCGGTTATCTGAATTGTCGCTCATAAATAAATTTAGTATTTGGCAATACTTATGAGAGGTCTTTTCATACGTTCTTTTCTATGCTATAATAAATTTTGTTGCAAATATATTTGGCAGATGTCATAGCATAAATAGCTTTAAGTCATCTCGTGTAAAGGGTTTTTGACGTTGCTGTCAGCCGGTACGCGAGTCTCAGATTGCAATAACCAGATTTTTGCTGCTGGTAGTCTGCTGGAACTGATGAAAGATATCAATATAGATATCAATACAAAGCGAGGTGTCTCAAATGCTGATTTTGAATGCAAATCAGGAGCAAAAACAAGTGTTTCATGATCTGATACAAGAAATAGATGCACAAGTGGTATGGAACGGCCGATTTATTCTTATGGGTGATCGTTTGATTTTGGAAGGGGTGGTACGCTCTTTATTTTTGCATTTTGACATCCAGCAGGCAGAAGTTAAGTGGATGGATCTGGCCGTTGAAGATGAAGAGGAACTGCAGATAGAGGATTATCCCGGGCTGGAAGATCTGATTACTATGGCGGTGTTTGTCTTTCAAAAGTGGGGAGCGCTTACAGGCATTACGGTGGAGCAGAATGTGCCCCGGCTGGAACAGCTGTTTGGAGAAATATTGGCTCCCTATCAGCTGGATACGGTGTTTACTGACGAAAATATTGAGTTTTATCAATCCGGAATGCGCATTACGTATGAGGATGTTGCGGAAGCGGTGATTGCATACGAAGAAACGATGAAAGATCAGCCGCAGTCGGCAGAAAGAAAGAGGATAATTGATTTATCAGCAATCCAACGGGTGAGTTCACATAATGTCACAGACAAAAGGAAAGAATCAGAAAAAAAGGCAGATGGATTGTCTGCTTCCAGAGACAGCGAGACAGCGGCAAAGAGAATAGAAAAATATCATGCCAGAATCAGTGTCCTTAACCGTTTGTCGGATTTCCAGAAAAAAGCTCTTATACGGGATATTCGGTTAGATAAGTTGTTAAGTGATAAGGAAAAAGAAGAATTGTATTGTCCGGTTCGAGATTACGAATATCAGATGAGAATACAGCAGATTGACGACGAGTTGAAAGATAAGGCAAACGGAACGTATGCGCATATCCAAAAGATGATAAAAAAAGCCGAGAAGGAAGAACTCTTTGAGAAGACAAAGCAGGCAGTGTTGGAACGGCTGCATGATCTTAGCGTACAATATGGTGTGCAGGAAGTCCGGGAGATTATGAAGCAGACGCCGCAGCATGTCGAACGGGCAGAGTACCGGGAGCTAATGGAAAAGCTGGCTCCATATGAGGAGATTCATCTGGCGGAATATCAGGAGCCTCTTCGAAAGATGCGGGAAACGTTGGAAATAAAAGAAATCAGCAATATGCTTATGCAGTCGCCTAAAAAAAGCCGAGAAGATTATGTTAAACTGCTGCGGCGTATCGAAGAGCAGAATTTTGCCAGAGAGAATGCGGCTCCTTATGTTGAGCAGATTTTAGACCGGATGGAAGAATATGATAAGGTTAGATTAAACAAATTGTTGTCCAAAGCTGGAGCGATGGATTTTGAAACGGCAGCGTCAATTTATGAGATGATTTCGCAGGAGAGTTTTTTACCAAAGTTAAGAACGGGCGCACTTGCTGTAATTTCCAGACGTTTGGAAGAGATCAGCCTGAGCGAGTGCAGGGTATATGTCAATATGCTGAGAAAAAGTATGGATGGAGTGATACAGGAGAATCCGAGACATCATTTTTATCCGGCTGAGAAGCTATTGCAAAAAACAGTAAATCCGGAAGCAAAAAGACTGTTTGACAATGCAGTTGCGGCTTATGCTGAAAAAAAGGGTCTGTTTGAGTATCCGATTTTTTTGGCTGATACTTCAAAGGAAGGCAGCGGCAGAGACGGTATGCTGTTAACCTCGGAGCATTTGTTCTACAGTACTCGTTTAAGCGGTTATCGTATTTCATTGCCTTTGATCCGGTCGGTACGTGTATCCTTGGGATTGTTAAATCATAAATCATTAGTTGTAGAAGAAGCAGATGGAACGAGACATAAAATTCCTTATGTTGTGGAAAATGAAATATTGCAGGAGTGGGCGGACATACTGGGGCGATTGATCCGCCAGCTGCAGGAGCGTCCGGTATGTGAAAAACTGACGTATGATGCGCTGGAAGCACAAAATAAGAATAGCTGCAGCCGTTGCGGGTGTGTATATGAGGATGGTAATGGATGTCCGGAATGCGGTTTGAAAGCAGATTAAACAGTGTTTTTGGCAGAGAAAAGTTAGGAACTGTCCAGAAAGAAGATGAGGATATTTGATATGGATAAAAAAAGGATGATAAAGGTAAATGATGAAATCATTCGCTTAAAAGATGTACATTCGATGGGAGTCATTGGAGATCCCGGATGTGAAGGACTTGGCACTTACAATATGAAAGTATATGCAGGCGCTTTAGAAGAAACAGGAAAAGATGATTTCACGCTGATTGTCGGAGATCTGGTTCCGGCAGGAACGAAACATTATTATGAGGTTATCAGGGAGATGACCGAGGTGTTAGCTGAAAATGATGTTTATGCACTTAGAGGCAATCATGATACGGGAGATTATGTGCAATATTTCGGGCGCAAAAACTACGCATTGCTGGCAGAGCATTTTGCAGTAGTTGTATTAGACAATGCGGTCAGAGCCTTTGAGGAAGAGGGGTTAGAGCTTTTATCGAGAGTGCTTTCGATGGAGGAAGTGCGTCAGGTCATTATTGCGTTTCATATTCCTGTTCCAAATCATTATATTTTAAATTGTGTATCTGAGGAAGAATTTGGACGTTTACAGAAAGCATATGCACCATGGAAAGAAAAAGTCAAATATCTCCTCTGCGGTCATGTACATTCAAGGTTTATCGATCAAATTGACGGAATTCCTCTTATTTGCACCGGAGGCGGAGGCGCTATGATTGAAGACGTGTCGAAAGATATCCGTTCCAGCGACATCGATCATCATATTATTCATTTTTATGAACAGGATGGAAAGCTCAGCTGCCAGATTGCAAATCTTTCTGAGGACTGCTATGGACGTGAACGTAAAGATGAGATTTTAAAGCAGAAATTAGAGGAAACCGTACAGGGAGAGCTGATGGCGCATCTTCGTTATTTGATGTTTGCAGACAGGGCAAAACGCAGAGGGATGGAACGGATTGCAAATTTGTTTCAGGCGCTTGCTGCTTCGGAATATTATCATGCCCGTAATTTTTATTCAGTGCTGGAGCGGCCTGCTGCGTTTATGGAGTCGGTAAAGGCTTATGTGCCATTTGAAGAGTTTGAATACGAGCGAATGTATCAGATGCTTGCAGGATATGCGAAAGATCATCATTATCCGTTGGCGGAGCAGGCTTTTTTAAGCGCTGCAGTGGCGGAAAGAGAGCATGCTTTGCTTTTAAAACAGGCATCGGATATGGAACAGTTTGCAGAAGGCGTGATATATGTGTGTCCTATCTGCGGAAATCTTATGACCGGAGATTCTGTACCGGAACGTTGTCCGGTCTGTGGTGGGCCAAAACGGCAGTATGATACATTTGAAAGCAAGGACATATCTTAAGCGGTTATAAAAATGAGGCTTTGCCTCATTTTTTTTTGCGATTTTTAAAAGAAAACGATGAAACTATATACATAGGGAAATGTTATGAGCCATAATAAAATCGTAAAATAATGTAAAATTTGTGAAAATAACAGAGTTAATGACAAAGTTCGACAATTTTCATCGAATCGATTTCTTTATGATAGGGAGACAGAAGAAATCTGTTTTTCCAAAATTCTGTATTTTTCACAAGGTTATTGACGATATTAGGAGGTTAAACCAATGGCTCAATTAAATGTAGCAATCGCAGATGATAACGAAAAAATGGTACAGCTTTTAGGAGAAATTGTTAAAAGTGATAAGGAGCTGAACGTTGTTGGAATTGCAAAGGACGGCGTGGAGGCTTGTGAAATGATTCGAACAAAGGAACCGGATATTGTGCTGTTAGATATTGTAATGCCAAAGCTGGACGGGCTTGGGGTGCTGACAAAGATCAATAATGACCGTTCACTCAGGAAACATCCGTCATTTATTGTTATCAGTGCGATTGGACAGGAAAAGATTACAGAAGATGCATTTAGTCTTGGTGCGGATTATTATATTATGAAACCATTTGATAATGAAATGGTGATTAATCAGATTAAGCTGGTTCATGACCGCAGCATCAAACGGGTAAATGAACCACGCAAGGTCAATGCTTATGAAAAATATCAGGAACCGGTGGAAAGAGACCTGGAAGCAGACGTTACCAATATTATTCATGAGATAGGTGTGCCTGCCCATATAAAAGGATATCAATATCTCCGGGAAGCAATTATGATGTCTGTCAATGATATTGAGATGCTTAATTCTATTACAAAGATTTTATATCCAACGATAGCAAAACAGTATCAGACGACGCCAAGCAGAGTGGAACGGGCAATCCGTCATGCGATCGAAGTAGCGTGGTCCAGAGGAAAGATGGATACGATTGATGAATTGTTTGGCTATACAATCAATAATGGGAAAGGAAAACCGACAAATTCCGAATTTATTGCACTGATTGCAGATAAAATTAGGTTGGAATACCGCTCGAAATAGAGTATAATGTCAGTAAAGGAAATGATGACATTATACCTTTCGGAGGAATTTTCATGAAAAAAGTATTATTTGTAACATCAGAGGCAGTGCCTTTTATTAAAACGGGAGGACTTGCAGACGTAGCAGGTTCGCTGCCGCAGTATTTTGACAAAACAAAGTATGACGTACGCATTATTCTGCCGAAATATGTCTGCATGGATGAAGAGCTCAAAAAACAGATGCGCTTTCATTCCCGTTTCTATGTCAGACTCGGCTGGAGGAGTCAGTATGTAGGCGTACTGGAGACAAAAGTGGAGGGGATTACTTACTATTTTATTGATAATGAGTATTATTTTGCAGGTGCAAAGCCTTATAATAACATTTATGAGGATGTAGAAAAATTTGCGTATTTTTCCAAAGCTGTTTTAGAAGCTCTTCCGGTTATTCGTTTTTGTCCGGATATCCTGCATTGTCACGACTGGCAGACCGGGCTGATTCCGGTATATTTAAAAAACGAATATCAAAAGGATGAATTTTACCAGGGCATTCGAACCATTTTTACGATACATAATCTGCAGTTTCAAGGGCGCTGGATTATGCAGGCGGTAAAAGATATCACGGGGTTACCGGAGCATTTGTTTACGGCAGATAAGTTGGAAGCATATGGAGAAGCAAATTATTTAAAAGGCGGAGTCGTATATTCCGATGTAATCACGACGGTAAGTAAAACATATGCTTATGAAATTACAACTCCGGGCGGCGGGGAAGGTCTGGATGGCCTGATGAGAGCAAGACACAGAGACTTATACGGGATTATTAACGGTCTGGACTATGACGTATTTGATCCGGGTACAGATACGTATATCTGGCAGCAGTTTGGAATGCAGGATATGACCGAAGGCAAACTTGCCAATAAACGCAAACTTCAGCAGCAGCTTGGATTTGAAGAAGATGGCGGAACGATGATGCTTGGAATCGTAACTCGTATGACAAATCAAAAAGGTATGGATTTGATTGGATCTGTTTTGGATGAGCTGTTAGCGGATGCAAGGATCCAGATTGTTGTTCTGGGAACCGGTCAGACGGATTTGGAAAATATGTTCCGGCATTATGCATGGAAATACGAGGACAAGCTTTCTGCCAATATTTGTTATTCGGAAGAGTTGGCGCATAGAATTTATGCTTCCTGTGATGCATTTTTAATGCCGTCGCTGTTTGAACCATGCGGTCTGAGTCAGCTGATTAGTATGCGTTATGGAACCGTTCCGATCGTGCGTGAAACAGGCGGGCTTAAAGATACGGTAGAAGCGTATAACCGGTACGATCAGACAGGAACCGGATTTAGTTTTTGCAACTTTCAGGCAAGAGAAATGCTATCAGCGTTATATTATGCTATGGATGTGTATTATAACCATAAAGAAGACTGGGATGCTATTGCATTACGGGGAATGCAGCAGGATTTTTCCTGGGATCATTCTGCCAGGGAATATGAAAAAATTTATGAGATATTGTAGCCGATAACAGGATAGGGTTATGTACAAACGCTAAGTGCATGTTCTGTTTTGGAATAGAAATAAATCTGATCGCTTAATATTTCGTCTGCGGCCAGTTCGGTGCGGTTGATTTCCGCCACCATGCCGGCCAGTTCTTTATAGTAACTGTGGCTGGCAGCAGGCAGCAGGATGATTTCATGGATGCTGCTTGGCAGGATAAACAGATTAGAATGGAGTTGTTCTGATATTGCTTCCAGCAGGTTCGGATATAAGACGCAGCTTGCTCCATAGAGTTTTTTGGAATTTGTCAGCACATACATAGGACAAAATGTTGCTGCTAAGGTGTTATTGTTCGAAGTGTACTGATTGTGGAACAATTCGGACATTATGGATGTCATATTCCGAAAGTCGTAAGGCAGCAGCAGCGGGGTTGTCTGACATGCCTGCGTATATAATTGTTCTGTTGTAATGTTCCATAATTTTAAATGGTTTGTATGAATCAAAATGGTGGCATTGCCGTTTTCGGAAATATTCAGCAGACAATAAAAGACAATTGCAAGATCCAGATAACGTACGTAAGGGACTGTTTCTAACAGTTCCTTATTTTTTTCATAATTGATAATGCGGTAGGCGATATATTTGCGGATATGTGAATAATTTGTAAAAAAATCCACATTCATTCGTTCTGTAGAGCAGTTTTGCCTGTATGTCATTGCAATATCTTTGCAGATTGCGTCCAGATCCGGGAATAATTCTTTCTTTTCATAATAATAATTTAAAAAAATAGTAGGGGAAAGGTTGCTCGATGGATTGGATATAATGAGTCCATCTAATTTTAAGCCGTTGTTTTTACAAATTGTCTGCAGTTTTAAAGACGTGTCAGGTTCAAGCAGCTGTTCCATTCGTTGTATAATTGCTGTTTTAAATTGTTCGTAATCCATAGATATGATTCCTCCATAAATAAAATATAATAAAAGATGTAGTGAGTAAATTATTTTAAGATGTTAATCTTATAGAAACGGTTGCTGACTGTTTCGGAAAAATAATATGATTGGGAAGAATCTGCTGATTTGCAGATATTGTAATCATTTTAATTTGGAGAAGGAGCAGATCATATAATTTGAAGTTTATGTTTAGCAGGAACATCCGCGCGGGAATTCATTATGAAAGAATATTTGCGTGAATTTACTTTAACATGTTTTATTCAAAAATGCAAGTAGTTTTTGTAACGAATGAAATATAGTTCTGCTTCATTGATACTATTCACCGGGGTGGACAAGTAACGAAGCAACAGATTAGACAAAGTGTTGCTTTTGGGCCTCCCGGACGCCGGATAAGGGAATCGGCCCTGTCTCATTGTTCCGGTTTCCAGAACGTAAGAATCCCTAAGCATTCTGCATTTAAGTTGTGGCACCGGACAGACGCGGTGCCTAATTCGCCCCGGCTTAACGCCAGCAGCTAAAGGCGCCGCTGCGGCTTCGCCGCCTGTGTTTCGAGCAGAATACTAAGGGCTTCTAACATTCTTCCAAAGTCACAATGAGACAGGGCCGATTCCCTCATCCGGCTGACTTTCTAAAGCATTACACATAATTGCCGGCGGCTGTTTTTGAATATCTTA
>CAJUBQ010000110.1 GCA_910584595.1 uncultured Eubacterium sp. | reverse complement strand
TGTTTGGGAAAAACAGTATGCCCGATGTGGATAATCTGTTGACTTCATTTTATCAACTAGACGATGAAGCCCGGAAAGAGGTTGTAGAAACGATACAGTTTAAGTTGCAATATCATAGAGATGCAGAGAGAACAGAACAGGTAAAACAGATTAAGGGATGGTGAAAAACTCCCGTGATTGTAAAAAATCACGGGAGTTTTTGCTACTCTTCACTTATTTCATTTTGTGTAAAATCTATAAACGGAATATTCAACGCTGGATATCTAGAACTCATTGTCATCATAGATACAATTGGACGCATATACGACAGCAAAGCTGCTGGTGCATTCGATTTTAAAAGAGATTTCACTAACTTTTCTTCAAGATTTTCTTCCCATGAAAAATTAGCACTCATCTTAACAAGAATGCTAAAAGGTTGATTCTCCTCATTACCCCCTATACGCAATGTCAATGCAATATATGCCTCATTTGAATCATTACGCTTTACTTGCGTATGAGACTCCAGCACAATTCCATCAAATTTATCTGCATTATACTCTGTATTTATATCAAATTCTAACTTTTCTAATTCAGGATCTGTAAACTGAAACTTACTTTTCTTCATATTACTCCTTTATGCCGCAAATGCTGCATTACCATTTTCTTGACTATTCTTTATATTCAATCCCACAAAATAATAATCCATTTTTATTTTACTTCTTGTACCAAGCATACTACTTTCTGAAATTGTCATCTTGATTTCTTCCACACTCTCTTCTTGCAGTGATTCTAACTCAGTAGGCAAAATAAATTCAAACTCAGAAGATATCATTGGTTCCATACAATGCATATCATACTTCATCCGAAACATTTCAATATCTTCTTCCGATGCATTGGTAATCCTATCTATACAGCTTTGTAAGAAATTCAAGCTATCCTTCTTATTCATCATTACTCCTCCTTATCCCCATATTCCTTTTCTATAATACACTCTGCATTTCTAACATTATATATGCATTTAACCCCTATCGTAGGTTCTGCTTTCATTGTTCTATAATCAAATTTAAATATCCCATCATCTGATACATAATTATATTTTCCATACACCTTTATAACAGAATATACTATACTATAATTTTCTATATCCAATAAATAATCCAACTTATTTCCCAAAGGTCTATTAGAATCCAACTTTGCTTTCTTGCATATTGCATTCCACACTTCCTCTAATTTTTTATAAATCTCAATATCCGTTAAATCAAGAAGACGGTCTAAATTCACATTTGCAACCACAATAGAAAATCTATCTTGTGGATGTTTTTTCATCTGTTTCCTATTCCACCAGTCAACATTTCCTCTATTATCCCAAAAGTACATACCTTTCCCTAGCCATATATCATCTTTATTGTTTTCACTAACAATTAAATAATCACTCAGGGAAATAAATTTTTTACATTCATGTTCTTTATTACTATGATATAGAATAGCTTTTGACTCCATTCGCCAGCCCTCTTTTCCTTAAATTGGCGTATGAAGTGTATTGTATCACATACATACAGTTTATGCAACATCCTACATAAATTTCTTTTTATGAATACATTTTAACATATATTTTTTTTAATATCCACTTCTATTCTACCACCTATAAAAAAATATATTCACATTTACATCCTTCTTGGCACCATTTTGGCACCGTCAACTCTACTTTTCGCTATTCTATCCACCTTTTTCAATACGTCAAAAGGGCTTCCCGATTTCTCGGAAAGCCCCATAAAATCTAGCTTTTTACTGATTACTCAATAATCGTAGCCACACGACCAGAACGTGTTTCCGTTTTCATGCACTATCCGGCATTATCACACGTTCAAGCCTGTTTAGGGGATTTCCGACCATGCACTATATAGTACCATAATGCACTGTCAAACCCTAAATCGTTGCAAATCTGTTGCAAAATTGCTTTTTTGTTGCAAAGTATGTGAATCCTCTTTCTGGACTCTTTCCTAGAAAATCTTCATGTTTTTTGATAGATTTTCCATTGCTTCTCTCTTTTTTGTTTCTGTTACTTCCGCATAGATATCCATTGTTGTATTGATATCTGCGTGTCCCATGACTGCCTGAATGACCTTTACGTTGGTTTCATTTTCACAAAATCTTGTACAAAAGGTATGACGGAAAGTATGGCATGAGAAAAACGGCAGCATAATCGGCTCTCTGTGTTCCTTTTTTGCCTTAATTTCTTCTTCCGCATTATGCGTATTCACGATCCTCCTGATAGAATGGTCAATCGCATTATGCTTGTACAGATTACCTAATTTATTGATAAATATAAATCCTGTTGCTCCGTCCACTACCAAAGGACTAAAGCCGTTTTCTTTCTGATAATCATACATTTCCTTTAACACTTCATACACATCGTCCAGCATCGGGATTTTTCGTATCCCCGCTTTTGTTTTCGGCGGTTCAAACTTAAATTCAAAAGTATATGGAGCCTGTTTTCCTCTTCGAAAATAGGTCATGCTGTGATTGATGTCAATGATACGTTTCTCCATATCCACATCCTGCCATCTAAGACCACAGATTTCACCAATCCTGCACCCCGTTCCAAGAAGCACTGTAAACAACGGTCTCCAAATGTCATACAATGGGTGGTCTGTTACATAATTAAGTAATTCCGTCTGCTGTTCCATTGTCAGCGCCCGTTGTACCTTCTGCTTTCTACCCTGCCTTTTCTTAACCTCAGAGATTACCCCATCGCTCGGATTTTTGCGAATGATTTCATCACGCACAGCCAAATCAAATGCCGGGTGTAATACACAATGCAGTGACTCAACCGTTTTGACTTTTATTCCTTTCTCTACTAAACCGAGATAAAAATGCAGTACATCCGAATACTTTATTTCTGCAACTTTCCGCTTACCAAATCCATCTTTACAAAAATGGTCATATGTATAGCGATAGTTCGCATAAGTTGAGGTTGCTAAATTATTCTTTGTAGCCATATAGCGGTCTACCACAAAATCCAAATTTGCCTTACCTGCCACATACAAATCCAGCCCGTCCAACTGATCCCTGACTAATTTATCCTCTTTTTCGCGGAGTTCCTGCAATGTCGTGGCATATACATAACCACGCTTGCCCATTGGATCTGTGTATGTATATATGTACCGGTTATCTTGTGAACGCTGGCTCTCCCCCTTCCGTAAAGCTCTGCCTTTATTATCTTTTCTTGCTTTTGCCATCTGCTCTCCTTTCCGATTAAAAAGGAAAGAGATTTCGTATCTGTGCTAGGCTTCTTTTAACAGCTTCTCTAAAGCCATCTGCACCACTTGTGTTATAGTCAGACCATGTTCGGCAGCATACTTCATCAAGCGGGCATGGCAGTCATCTGATAACCGTATCCCTATGAAATTATTTTTTGTTTCGTCCTTTTTGGGACGCCCCATTTTTGCCATATGCTCACCTCACATATATCGTCTAATAACACTATACTTTTTGTTTAACATTTTGTCAAGAACTTTTTGTTTAACGAAATCCACTTCCATATTCTATTACAATTTGAACGTTTCCATATACCTGTCGAATATCTCACAATTTACCAATGCCATTTTGCCAACCTTGTAGACTGCCCCGGCATCTTTCGCCAAATCCTGAAATTTCCTAACACTCATGCTGTATATTTCCGAGCCTTCTTGGTATCTGACATATTTTTTCTTATCCACCTTTTTTGTCATAAACTTCTCCTTTTTTGCACAGCTTTATCTGCAAATAAACAGGCAGAATACATTTCTCCCCATTTATTAGCAGATAAAAACTGCATTACAGGTGACAGCTCATTACACTGCCCACATCGGTCTTGCACCGTCATCTAATTGACCGGACTGCGGTTTCCCCACAGCCCGGAAGTATCATTATCATAGATATGCTTCATCGCCCCATGTAACTGCTACATATTTTGCCTGATATAATCCGCTCCTTACCTTTGCTTCAATGTGTTGTTTCAACATTTCCTCACGTTTCACCCTGTTATAAATCAGGGCAGATACTTCAATGCTTCGCTGATAAGCTCGTCCTTTACCTCGATGTCATAATCAAGGACACGAAATATTTCTGTTTCAGATATGTACTTGTCCATCATATTCAACCGATTCAGCTCCTCCTCCGACACTTGTGACAAAGAAATTTCATGCCGTCCCCGGTACTCCATTTCCTTTTCATAATTGACCTTTTCACCATGCAGTACCATTTTGCAGAAGCTGTCAAACTGATGCCTGATTGTCTGTTTTCTTTCGGAAGAAGATTGCTCCATAAGAGTTCACCTCCTTCCGTATCCAAATGGAACAGAGTGAAATAGTTCTCCCTTTCACCCAATATCCCAATTGGGAATAGTGAAACCGTCGAAAACTCTCCAAATTTTTTAAAAAGTTTTCAAATATATAAAAAACGCCCTGACAAGCTGATGCTCGCTGGACGTTATTCATATCTGATATTCTATTTTTCCCACACGCTATGGGAGCGCATAATTCACTTGTCAGGGTGTATCCTGTCTTACTGCCTGTAAAACACCTTATAAAAGAGCCTTTCCACGCCAGAAGCCGGACAGGTTCATAAAGTCAAAAAAATATCCCTCAGACCGTTCAGAACACATAAATTCCCCTAAACGTACCCAAAGGATAAAAGCCACGCAAAAAACCTCTGGATACTGCGTTTTTTTATATGCAATATCCAAAGTCTTTTTATTCTTATGTGTGCATTATGCCCCTCTGATAAAGTGATTTATTAGTGCATTTTCAAAGTAAAATGTGCAATATACACTATACATGGAGGTGCATATATGGCAAGAAAAAAGAAAATTGACAAGGAAATGGGATTCCGTCTGAAGAAGGCTAGAACCGACCAGAAGCTGACCTATGAAGAACTGGCTGAAAAATCCGGCGTTTCCTCCCGCTATATCAAGGAAATCGAAAATCATGGAAATGTGCCAAGCATTGAAAAGCTAGGGCAGCTCATACAAGCCTTACATATTTCCGCCGATCCGTTTTTCTATCCAGATGCCCCGGCAGACAATCTTGACTACAAGCGTCTGCTGGTCTATCTGTCACAATGTACGGAAGAACAGATTACAACGATACTCGCTATTGTGGAAGCCTATCTTCGGACATACAAACATCCCAAAGAATAGAATATCCCCAATATCTGAATTTTTTCATGAATATTTCTGGATTTTTCTGAACCATGCAAAAAAGGTGGCTCGCCTTCTGTCCTGCCAGCCACCTCTTTGTCTATCTGCTGAATTTTTTAAGAAGCTCCTTTATCCGCATACGCTTTTTTATAATGCCAAGTCCGTCAAGAACCTGTACGCTGTCCACAAATCCCTGATAATATGCCCTCTGTTCCTCCTTGTAATGGGCATGATCCACCGCATCCATATAGTCCTCCAAAAGTTCCCTGTCCCCTTTCGGCAGCTTGGAGAGATATGCTTCAAATGCCTTCTGCTTCTTTTTCAGTTCCCGGCTGGCTGCTTTTGCTTCCTCCGTCTGGACGGAATACTCCCTGTCCTCCGATTCGCTGCGCAGCTCCTCAAAGACATCCGACAATGTTTCAAAAACTTCATTCATGCTTGTTTCCACCTTTCTCTGTTAAAAATATTATTGTATTTTACAGGCAGTATTATCAATCCCTAATTCTCTTTCTACAAGATAATTCCCTAACACTTCATCTTTAGAAGTATATTATCAACAATATTTCGTAAAATCAATGGTAAAGGACTTCATCTTTAGAAAGTTGGTGGTAGGATATTAAAATCTATTGGAATAAGGAAAACAACTCCAAAAACCTAATCGGTCAAAGGGTTATGGAACTGCGGACGGAAAGGAAGCTGTCGCAGAAAGCCCTTGCCGAGCAGCTCCAGCTTGCCGGATATGAGTTTAGCGACCTGACCGTTTTACGGATTGAAAAAGGGACAAGGTTCGTCCCGGATTATGAAGTGGTGGCTCTGGCAGAGTTCTTCCATGTATCCTGCGAATACCTCTTAGGCGTACAGGATAAAAAATAAGCAGCAATCTGTTGTCATATCACAGACTACTGCTTAAATTTTTGTTGAACCGATAACCAATGCCCCAAACCGTCTGTATATAAACTGGATTGCCGGGACTCTCCTCTATTTTTTCCCTAATATTATGAATATGGCTTGTAATAATATTATAATCACCGGAATAAGGTTCGTTCCAGACAATATCGTATATTTGCTCCTTGCTGAATACTTTTCCACAGTTTCTAGCCAACAGAGCTACTATCTCAAATTCATAGTGTGTTAAATTTATTGCTTTATCACCACATTTGACTGTTTTACATTCATAATCAATTTCCAGATTTCCAAACAGTGCCTTTTTCTTTATCTGTTGTTCCACCACTACATAATTTTCACAATGACTTTCTAAAGTATCTAATACCGCATCCAGCAAGTTCTCCTCATCTTCCTGAAATGACACTACTAACATTTTCGCAATCTTTTCATCCTCCTCATCATAATTGTCAATTCATTTATTTTAACAATTCATCCGACAACCGCATAATTTCTGGCGCAATTTTTTTGCGCCTTTTTGCTGTAATCCGCACATATAAAGGATAAGCGGCACAAATTCCTAATATCCCAAAAACGCCGATCACAATTCCCGGAATAAAAAGATTCTCTTTCCATACCATGCAACAGCTCATTCCAATCCCTAAGATAAGCGTACTTATGATACCAACAATCAGCGAAACCGCTGTTCCTGATTTCGTAACACTTGCATCCAATCTACGAAGCTGTTCCATTTTGTCCTGCTCCTGTGTAGGTGGAATATATTTTTCACGAATACTCTTAATTTCATTTTGCTGTGTAGATGAATAGGTATACGTGAATGTTTCCCGTTTTTCCTCCATATTGCCAGCTCCTTTCCTTATCACTGCACATTCTTTGCACATAAGGCTCTGTCCAAAGAACATCTTCATTCATCTGACATTATTTTAGCTTTCGCTTGTTTCTATAATTTTCATATTATGTTTCAGAATTATTAAACTTCTGGCTTATTTCCTTTGTTGATTTCACAATCATAAATATCGCCATTCCAATTACAATCGTACATACACCCCCACCAGTAGCCCCGGTCATACTAGCACGAAATGATTCATCATCTCCTCCAAACTGTGCCAACATTGCCGTTTCCAAAGACAGAATTGATACCATTGCAGCAACAAGATTAACAGCTTTCGCCGCTGATAATACCGGACTGCCATGCTTCCTGAACTTAATAAGGTTAATGACAGCTATAATGACAGAATAGAAAGAATACAATGCCATGAGATAAATAAGTAATCCCGGATAGTCAACCCCCCGATTTTGATGAACCATAAAGACTACCATTCCAGCAAGAGCCTGATTCATCAAAAGCAACACGATTCCACATAAACGGTAACGGTACAGTTCTTCTACCATTGGCTCTCTCTGTTTTTTCCGTTTACTGTGATACAGCAAGAGAAAGCGCATGACTGCAAGCAAAATGTAATACACAGCAAGGGATACAAACCATATGGATTGATAATAAATTCCTGCCACCATCTTCATCACAATATAAATCAAATTAAAAAAGAATCCCTGATACAGTGAAACTTCTGTACGGAATCTGACATCTCTTATAAAACGGCTACTAAATGGGTGGCTTTGTAATTTCTTTACAATTGGGTGTGTATTTACCCCATATCGAAAAAACTTCACCGCAACTGGTATGATTGTAGTACAGACTATAAGCGCATATGCTGATACAATATACGCAATATAAGCAAGCAATCCATTTATTTCTGCCGACAAAACATAAATGACGAAGACAAATGAGGGAATACTGATTAAAATGGTTGGTAATAGCGGCAAGAAGAATATTTTTTTCAAAATACTTTTAAACCGTTCCACTTTCTTTCCTCCGAATTTTTACCGTAAATATGCTTCCTCTGCCCACTTCACTATCCACAGTAATATCCCCATCTGCAATGTCCACCACCCGTTTTACAAGTGCCAATCCTAAACCATTGCCTTGTGTGGCATGGGAAGTATCTCCCTGATAAAACTTTTCAAAAATATGCGCTCCGACTTCCGGGCTGATCCCACAGCCTGAATCCTCTACCTTTACCACCGCATACTGTTCTTCTGCCTTCAGAGAAACTGAAACAGTTCCTCCGGCTTCCGTAAATTTCAATGCGTTAGAAAACAGGTTATTCCATACCAGTGTCAAAAGCTCCGAATCAGATTCCACAAAAATTTCTTCTTCGATATCCGTATAAATCTCTATTTCTTTCTGCTCCCACACATTCTCGAAATTTAAAAGACATTCGCAAAGCTGTTCTCCCAAATCATATTTTTTCTTATCGGGATAAATCTGCTGGTTCTCCAACTTGTTTAATTTTAGAATATTTGAAATAAGATCTGCCAGCCTGCGGGACGCTTCCGTAAGAGCTTTTGCGTACTCTATTCTTTTTTCCTCCGGCAAGTCCGGTTTTTGAAGCAAGGTTCCGTAATTTTGGATAACTGCAAGCGGCGTTTTCAGTTCATGGGACACATTTGTTATAAAATCTGTCCTAAGCGTTTCAATCCCTGACAATTCCTCTGCCATTTTATTAAAATACCGGATAATACTGTCAAAACCGTCCGCACTGCTCATGCCGCCAAGAGGTTCAATACGAATGGAAAATTCACCGTTCATGATTTTTTTCGCAGCATTTACAATCCTTTTTACAGGGCGTTCCACCATAAATTTACGCCGAATACCGTCAATTACCGTACAGATAAGGCTTAACAAAACGATATTGCCAAACGTTAAGATTGCTGCCTGCCGGATACTTTCTTCTGTAAATTCAATGTTTATATTCTGTTGGAAGCTGTTCAAAAACAGCAGCATACAACAGGTAATGATGAATGCTATCAACAGGAAAAACACAACATATCTCTGGACGGTCAAAAAGCATCGTTTTCTCCGTTCTTCCTTTTCAGCCATGCTCATTTTACCACCGCCTTATATCCCAACCCATGAACTGTAATAATCTCAAAATCATTACATTCTGAAAATTTATCGCGCAGCTTCGTCATATAAACATCTACCGCCCTTGTAGTGGTATTAGACTGCGTATCCCAAAATTCATCCATGAGCTGAGTACGTGTAAACGTCTTTTTGGGATAAGACAACAGCTTATACAGAATATTAAACTCCCTCATGGTTAAGGGAATTTCCTCTCCATTAAATTCTGCTGTCCTTTCATCCGCATCCAGTATTAAATTCCCAATCTCAAGCCGATGACTACTCGCAATTCTCGCCCGGCGTAAAAGCGCACCGATGCGCAGAAATAATTCATCCAAATCAATAGGCTTTATCATATAATCATCAATTCCAATACGGTATCCACGCTGCTTTGCCGCAAAATCATCTCTTGCAGTCATAAACAGGATCGGAATATTTTCGTCCAGCTCCCGAACTGTCTTAGCAAACTCAAATCCGTCAATCCCCGGCATCATAATATCCGACACAATCAAGTCATAAGTATTATCATGCAGGGCATTATAAGCATCATTGGCATTTAGACAGCCCTCCGCCTCATAGCTACCCTGATTCAGATAAGAACAAACAGTATTGTTTAACTCCCTGTCATCTTCTACTACTAATATCTTGAACATGGCATACACCTCCATGAATTTTCTTCCATTATATCATAAATTTTTTAATTGGTCTGTGTGTATTTTTTGACACACAGACCAATTAAAACCGCATAGACAATACCCATGCTTCCTGTTATTTCCCTGCATTTCTGCTGGCTTCTACGCTTGCCTTTCCTCTTGCTATGCCAGCTTCCACACTCGCCTTGCCAATATTACCGCCTGTTGTTTCACTTGCCTTCTGTTCGGCAGCTTCTTTTGCTGCTGCCTCATGTTCCATCCGTTCCTTCTCTATACGCTCCTTTGCTTCTTCAATCGTTTCACCGTCATGCCTGAGATAATGGTCAACAAATTTATCCTCGATTTTTTTGTATGTTCCAACTACACTGTCTTCAATCTTCTTATATCCGCCGACTACTCCGTCCTCGATTTTCTGGAAGCCCTTTGTAACTCCCTCTGCAATCTTTTCATTTGTTTCCACAAGTTTTGATTTTGCCATTCTTCACTCCACCTTTCCTGTTATACTTCCAATCTGTTTCTGCGGATAAGCTCCGCAACTGCTGCGGTTATCCCGGCGATAACGGAAATAACTGCTGTCGTTGTAATAATTTTCTTCATGTACATTCACCCCTTCCTATTTCAAACCTTTGCAAATCGGGATCAGGCACAGCAGCAAAACAATACCGACAATGCCAACAATAATCCCCTGTACCAGTATCTCCCACACCATGACCATACACATTCCCACGCCGAAGACTATTGCTCCAAGAACACCAAAAAGCGTAGTTGCAATTGCTTTACCGTTAAAAACAATCGCAGGCTTTCCATCCATCTTCCGACGCACAAGAACCATTGCGACCAACACAGCCGCACCGATGATGCCGATTACAACTCCTTCTTTCATTGCTCCCCATTCCGGCAGAAGTCCCATGCACATACCGAGGGCAAACAAAATTCCTCCGATAACGCTCATAATCATTGTTACAAAATCCTTTTTCTTCATTGTGATTACCTCCGCTTTTCTATTTTTTAGTGACCCCTCACTTAGTGATTTGATGATACCTTACCGATGTTTTTAAAATTTTTTAGTTTTGTTTCTGAATTGTTAAAATATGCTTTTATTCAAACCTGTCTTCCGGCATACAAACCGCCGTTATTGTAATGCCTGCTATCGCTACAAGTGACACGATAATAATAACCATTTTCTTCATGCTCCTGCCCCCCCCCTTAAAATGATGTTTTTACTGTTCTTTGTGCAGCCACACGACCATATCTGCCAATGTTTCCTCTATGGGACGTACCGAGTAACCTAATTCCTTTTCTGCCTTTTCGTGGCTGAAATTACCATTACTCTCTAATGCATAAAGTGAATAAGGTGTAATTAGCAAGGGATTTCCAAACGCCTTCTCCAACTTCTCGCACATAGGCGCTGCCCACCGGATCATCCCTAAAGGTATTGCCTTATACTCCTTTCTTTTGCCTAACACTTTGGCAAGAATATCAAACATTTCTTTTATGGTTATATACCTTCCAGACAGGATATAGCTTTCGCCACTTTTTCCATTCTCTGTGCAGCTTATAATACCTTCCGCCACATCCCGTACATCAACAAAATCATAGCCACCCTGCACTGTAAAAGGAAAATGCCCTTTGAGAAAAGCCTTTATGGTTTCCGTCATATAACCACCAGAATAGTCCTCCGCTCCGAGCAGTCCGGAAGGGGTGGACAATCGTAGTATATAAACCTCTCTCCGAAGCCTTATACACATAGGCAGTTGCTTCTGCTTTACTCTTTGCATAAATGCCTTTTACTTTGGAAGCGGAAAAATCATTTGTTTCACAGATAAGCTGTCCCTTTGCTTTTTCCGCAATACTATGTACGGAACTGACATACAGCAGTTTGGATATATGGCACTTTTCACATAAATCCACAATGTTTCTTGTTCCGTCCACGTTTACTTTCCACATCTGTTCTTCCTTTGAAGCCACCGACACAATACCCGCACAGTGAATCACAACCGCTTCTTTTCCTTCTGCCTTTGCAAAAAACTGTCGCAGGCTATATGGCTTTGTAATATCTCCAACCTGATATTCTACATTAGGAAGTAGATTTCTTTTATCCCCCGGCAGTCTTAATCCCACTACTTTCTTATCTTGCATCGCCAATTTTTTTGCAATCTCACGTCCTAAAAATCCTGTTGCCCCTGTTACCAAGTATATCTTATCCATGTAACACCTCCTGTTTCCCCGAACATCCCTTACACCCTGCACAATGCGACTGCGCCCACAGCCTGTCCGCCACAGGTTCCCACTTTTCAGCTACTGCAACGCACTTATCCGAAAACTCTTTTACACTTTCCGGATTCTGGTAATCCGTACTTTTTGCGCCGCTTTCCTCAACCAATCTGGTCAACCTCCCCGGATTGTCAAGAACAGGGCAGGGACGGAGCATATTTTCATTAAAAGGCTGATTATCATGGTATCCCATGAACAGTCTCGACCTGTACGCTTCCAACAATGTCTTTTCCCGAATATTAGAATCTGAATAATGGATAAAAGCGCATGGCTCAATATCTCCATTTGCATTGATGTGGCAATAGCTTCTGCCTCCTGCGATACAGCCGCCTACATATTCCCCATCATTCCAGAAATCTATTGTAAACAGCGGTTTTTTGTTTCTGTACTCTCTGATTCTATGGTACATCATTTCCCTCTGTGTCGCTGTGGCGATCAGTTCAGGCGCAGCACCTTTTCCAACAGGCATATAGGTAAAGAACCATGCAAATTTCGCTCCCAGTTCTATCATATTGTCAAAGTATTCCTCACTCCCAATCACCTCCGCATTGGCAGAGGTATAACAGCAGGAAATACCAAAAGGCAGTTTCTTCTTTTTCAGGATTTTCATTGCCCGGATAATTCTTTGATAAGTTCCTGCACCCCTTCTGGAATCGGTTGCCTCTTCAAAGCCTTCTATACTGATTGCCGGTACAAAATTTTTAACACGCAGCATTTCGTCTGCAAATTCCTCATCAATTAATGTCCCATTTGTAAAACTGGAAAACACACAGTCCGGGTGAGCTTCGCATAAACGGATAATATCCTTTTTGCGTATCAAAGGCTCTCCGCCTGTAAACAAGTACAGATATGTTCCTAAAGCTGTCCCCTGATCCACAATCCCGTCCAATTCCTCATATGTAAGATTCATATGATTTCCATATTCTGCCGCCCAACAGCCGATACAATGAAGATTGCAGGCACTGGTAGGATCGATTAGGATAGCCGCAGGAATATTGCAGTTATATTTTTCTTTGTTTTCACACTGTTTCTGATACCCAAGCAGAGAAGAATTGATTATAAAATTTTCAAACAGTGTATTTCGTACCCCCGGATCAATATCTGTCCATAAACTCATAATCAATTTGTACCAGTTGTTTTCCGGATTCCCTACAACCTGCTTGACTGCTTCTATTTGCTGTTTCAAAGTGTTTTTTACATCAAACTTGTCCAGCCAGTCCACCAGTTTCGGGATATTTTCTCCCGGAGATTTTTCCATGTACTCAAATGCTTTTTTGATTGCAAAAATCTGTGCTTTCTCTTTTAGTGCCATCTTTTCTTTTTTCCTCTTTTCTCTTTTATTAAGTTGCAAGGAACTTATTTATCCTTCAACCTTTACTGACCATAGTTTATATAGAAAATGTTTATATATATTTTTTAAAATGTTTGTATTTTATTAAATTGATTTTTATAGAAATTTAATCCTCCCTGTCTATATAGGATTACAGAGAATTTCACGCAACGAACTCTGGCAACCAAGCTCATAGGCAAGATCATTCGGAAGATACAATGATGCCTTTTTCTTTAACTTCACTGCTTTTGACATAGTAATCGTTTCTGCCACAAATTGAGAACAGAAATAATGATTTTTCCATTGGAACGGAATGTGGCATAAGCAGAAAAATACCCCTAAACGAGAATAGTGAAATTTTTCTTTATTTTGTTCCATCACCTCCAGCCTGTTCCTGATTCGTTCATAATCTTCGACTGATACCTCCAATTTATAACTGATACTTTCCTTTCCTCTTGTCCTATGCTTTTGAGGATATTCTTTGCGAAACCCTTTGATGTTGAAACTATAATAATATTCATTTTCTTGATCCAGTGCGAGGGAAGCGTGTGTGTACCCCCTGCCACTAACAAAATAAATAAAATCTGCAAAAATACTATAATATCTGGTTAGCAGAACCGTAATAATTTTTACATCATCCATATTTTTACTGCCTTTCTATTTTTGATATGCCTTGTTTCCAGCTTTTTACTTCCATTTAATATTGCTATATGGTTGTTTTTATGATTTTTAAGAAATGTTTGAGAAATATTAAAAATGCAATTTTTCAAAAGCCTTAGAACCGACACACCCTCCGGGAGTGTCGTGGGTAAAATAGCAAGCACTGCTCATGTCCGAACACATGAGCAAAATTCCCCATACTTCCCTACCGTCCGTATGATGAAATTTTCATAGGGAAGT
>CAJUBQ010000109.1 GCA_910584595.1 uncultured Eubacterium sp. | reverse complement strand
ATGTATCCTGTCCAAAATCTACCCCCTCCGTGTCCAGTTTTAGTATACCACTTCATTTCGGGGGCGCATGGTATGGAAAGTGCCTGCCTTCCGGACAGCTCCCTCCCGCTGTCGGCGCAGCTTAAAAATGCGCTTTCCCATGTGGAGGGCAGCATTGAGCAGGCGGATTTCAATGAGATTGATGACGTGCAGCCGGAAGGGATTATTCCCGCCGATCCCGACGTGAAAAATTACAGCTACACCGTAGTAGATGATAAGGTGTACTACCGGGAAAATTCCATTATGAAGCCTGTTGACGTACCGGAAAAGGCGGAGCAGCGCATTAAGGGCATGGCGGCAATCCGGGACTGCACGCAGGAGCTGATTGACTTCCAGTTAAATGAATATTCGGAGGAGATGATTAAAAACAAACAGACGGAACTGAATGGGCTGTATGATGATTTTTCCAAGAAATTCGGTCTTATCAGTTCACAGACCAATAAAAGGGCGTTCAATCAGGATTCAAGCTACTGTCTGTTATGCTCCCTTGAAAAGCTGGACGATGAGGGGAACTTCATCGGCAAGGCGGATATGTTCTCAAAACGCACCATAAAAAAACAGGAAGCCGTCACAAGCGTGGACACAGCGAGCGAGGCGCTTGCGGTATCGCTTGCCGAAAAAGCGGGGGTAGACCTGCCCTATATGTCACAGCTTGCCAATAAAAGCGCGGAGGAAATCACAAAGGAGCTTGCGGGGGTTATCTTCCAAAATCCCGTTACGGAAAAATGGGAAACGGCAGACGAATATTTGAGCGGCAATGTGCGGGAGAAGCTGGCGGTGGCAAAAACATTTGCGGAAAACCGCCCGGAATATGCCATAAACGTAACTTCTCTGGAAGGAGTGCAGCCCAAAGAGCTTGACGCTTCGGAGATTGAGGTGCGCATCGGCGCAACATGGATTGACACAAAATATATCGAGGACTTCATGCGTGAAACCTTTGAAACGCCGGAATACCTGTTTGACCGCAATTTAATGGGTGTACAGTATTCCGACGTGACAGGGCAGTGGAATGTAAAGGGCAAAAATGCAGACAAGGGAAATTCGCTTGTCAGCATGACCTACGGAACGGGCAGGGCAAACGCCTATAAGATTTTAGAGGATTCGCTGAACCTTCGCGACACGCGTATTTTTGATGTCATCATCGAAGATGATAAAGAAAAAAGAGTCCTCAATAAAAAGGAAACCATGCTTGCAAGCCAGAAGCAGGAGGCAATCCGGGAAGCCTTTAAGGACTGGGTATTCCGCGAACCGGAACGCAGACAGGCGTTATGCGCAAAATACAATGAGCTGTTCAATTCCAGCAGACCGAGGGAGTATGACGGTTCGCACCTGAAATTCCCCGGCATGACACCCGATATCGAACTAAGACCGCACCAGCTCAACGCAGTTGCACACCAGCTTTACGGTGACAACACGCTTCTTGCACATTGCGTGGGTGCGGGAAAAACCTTTGAAATGATTGCCGCGGCAATGGAGAGCAGGCGGCTTGGATTATGCCAAAAGAGTCTGTTTGTCGTGCCAAACCATTTGACGGAACAGTGGGCAAGCGACTTCCTGCGCCTTTATCCGGGGGCAAATATTTTAGCGGCTACAAAAAAGGATTTTGAGCCTGCAAACCGGAAAAAATTCTGCTCAAGGATAGCAACAGGTGACTACGATGCGGTGATTATCGGGCATACACAGTTTGAAAAAATCCTGCTTTCCACCGAAAGACAGGCAGCGATGATTGAAAGGCAGATAGCGGAGATTGAAATGGCAGTCGAATCCCTCAAAGCGGAAAAAGGCGAGCGCTACACCATTAAACAGATGGAAAAGACAAAGAAATCGCTGAATGCGAGGCTGAGCCGATTAAATGACGCAAGCCGGAAAGACAATGTTGTAACCTTCGAGCAGTTAGGCGTGGACAGGCTGTTTGTGGACGAAAGCCACAACTATAAAAACCTTTTTTTATACACAAAAATGCGGAACGTGGCGGGCATCGCACAGACGGAAGCGCAGAAATCCTCCGATATGTTTGCCAAATGCCAGTACATGGACGAACTGACCGGAGGGAAGGGCATTACATTTGCAACAGGCACGCCGATTTCCAACAGCATGACGGAATTATATACGAATATGCGCTATCTCCAGTATAATACCTTGCAGCGTTTAAGACTGGGACATTTTGATAGTTGGGCGGCATCATTTGGGGAAACACAGACAGCGATTGAGCTTGCACCGGAGGGTACTGGATACAGAGCAAAAACAAGATTTGCAAAGTTTTTCAATCTTCCAGAGCTGATTGCATTATTCAAGGAAAGCGCCGATATTCAGACACCGGATATGTTAAAGCTGCCTGTGCCGGAAGCGGATTATGAGAATATCGTGTTAAAGCCGAGCGAACACCAGAAAGCGATGGTACAGTCCCTTGCAGAGAGGGCGGAGGCAGTGCGTGACCGCAGGGTGGATGCAACGGTCGATAATATGCTGAAAATTACGAATGACGGAAGAAAACTCGCGTTAGACCAAAGACTGATAAATGATATGCTTCCCGACGAGGAAAACTCAAAAGCCACAACCTGTGTGGACAAGGCGTTTGAGATATGGGAGCAGACAAAAGAACAGAAGTCGGCGCAGCTTATCTTCTGCGATTTATCAACACCGAAAGGGGACGGGACATTCAATGTATATGAGGACATCAGGGATAAGCTCATGGCGAAGGGAGTGCCGGAGAGTGAGATAGCATTTATCCATGATGCAAATACGGAAACAAGGAAAGCGGAGCTGTTCGCAAAAGTAAGAAGCGGACAGGTTCGCTTTCTGCTTGGTTCGACTGCAAAAATGGGTGCAGGAACCAATGTGCAGGACAGACTGATAGCCTTACACCACCTTGATGTGCCTTGGCGTCCGTCGGAGGAGGAACGTGCTGGGCGGTGCGTTAAGACACAATAGAATTGGGGCGTTTCGCTGTTCAGTAATTAAAGATATTATAAATTGTATGCTTGAATATATGGTATTGACACATTATTCTTTTTATAAAGGAAGTGAGGAAAAATATTTGAACAATTACAAAAACGAACATTAAAAATGCAGATAACATAGGATTTGAATGTATAGAAACAGCATGATTTGTTTATAAAAAGAATATTTCGTGCTGCTTTTATGTGTAAATTTAAATATAGAAGAGAAAGTAAGATGTATTTGTTTTCTCTATGTATGGGTTAAATTCCAAACTTTTATATCTACTACTGTAAGCAAAAAGTAATTGAATCATTTGTAGTTATATGATATAATAACTTACAAAGAAGTTGTAGTTATTTAAATATAAATAATAAAGTTCATATTAACTTTTGGGATAGGGATTCATACAAATGATTGAAAAAATTGAAATTGAGAAACTGGTTAAAGCTGGTATCGTTCAAAAACTAAATGTTTATAATGAGTATCATTCACAGGAAACTTTTTATGAAACATGGGATGTTACACTTGGAAAAGGGCATAGAGAATTTTCGTATTTAAAATTAGAAAATCCTGTTGAAATATACGAAGATAAGAAGGAAATTTTAGAAGAAAGAATAAAAGGAAATGAGCCGTTAAAAGTAATTGCAATTACAGGTAGCGGAGGAAGTGGGAAATCAAGAGTTTCATATGAATTTTTTTGTAAAATGAAAGATGACGGCTGGTCTTGTAAAGGTATACATGCGGAATATTTGAAAAAGGTTAACCCACAGTTGATGATTAGAAGAAAGAATTTTTTGCTTATTATAGATTATATTTTACCTCATACCAAAGATGTTGGAGAATGGATTAAGAATTTGTGGAGAGAACAGTCCGATAAAATAAGAGCGGATGGGAATAGAAAGGATTATGGTGTCATACGTATTATACTGGTGGAGCGTGCGCAGGTTACGAAAAGCTTGAAACCCAACTGGTATAAAAGATTAGTGGAGAGTAATAATTTGTATGAAATATGTAGTTACAATGATTTTATACATTTAGACGAATTAAGCAAAAAGGAAATGATAAGGTTTGCAAAAAAGTATATTGAATTTCATGAAACAGATAATAAGCCTTTTCATTTAGAGCTATATTACGCGGAATTGGTTGATAAAATACCTAATAACTGTCGCTATCCTTTGTTTATGCATTATATATGTAAGGCATATCAGAAAGATTCTGAGAAAAATATTCGTGATTGGGATAGAGATAGCTTGTTGGACTATGTCAATAGTATTGAGAGGAAAAGAATTCAAGATTTTAGCGCTTCAAAAGCCGTACAGAAGAGTCTAGAAAAAATACTTGCATATATGATTGCCTTATCCAATATTCGAATTGACTCTGCAATTCCTTTTTTGGAAAAGGATTTTGAAATATTAAATAATACATTGAGTAATGGTTGGGAAGCGATATCCGATTTCAGTGAAATAAATAATCATTATATTTTAAAACCTTCCATGCCAGACATTGTAGCTGAAAATTTTGTTTTAGAATATTTGAAATCCAAATCTATCGAAGATAGAACATGTGTCAAAACGTTTATAAACAATGCATGGGCTAAAAATGCTTTGGTTTTTGAATCTTTTTTATGTAGGGTAGTTGAGGATTTCCCAGATCATGAATTAGTTAATTTTGATGCATTGCTTCAGCAACCCCAAAAAATGAATGATAACCAGACGCTCCAATATGCCGATTTGCTTCGAGAATATACATACTGGTCTGAAGAACCGGAGAAATGTGATACTGAGATTCTTAATGCATTTGAGAAACTATTAGATTGCTCAAATAATAAAAAGGTAAGAGCTGGGATTCAAATTCAGTATGCAAAATCTTTATTTAATCTTATATGGAGTTACTGTGAATTTTGCGAAAATAGCGAAAATAACGTTAAAAAGGTTGTAAAGCTGTTTGAGTTAATAGATAGTATTATACATGAGAATTCGGATGGAATGATACATCAAATAAAAATCAATGCAACAAACAAAATGTTTAAAAAATGGAAAATAAGAATTCGTGTTAGTCAATGACTATGTTTGTTGCCGTTTTTTGCTACATCGGGATACTGTGTTTACGGCATCTGCAAATTATAACAACACATTTTTTGACTAACACTTAAGGAACTGTAAAGAAATAACTTATGCATCTGGCTTGTCTAAATCTCCATATGCTGCGCCATTTGCACAAGTTATTTCTTTACAGTTCCTAATTTGCACGGCTGCTGCATTTTATGCACTATTCATCCAATGCAACAGCCTGTTCTCTGTTTCTAAGGTTTTTTATGGCCGTTAATATTATCATGAAACGAATCGGCATTCTGGTCAGAAAGTGGTTCATCTGATAATAAAAAGTCTTGGATTTTTTCGCATAATTCATCTAATCGAAAAGCTTTTGTCTCTGGCACAAATAAGACAATGGCATTTTCTTCATAAAATCGTGTTATTTGCGGCTCATCCAGATTAATATGAGGCTTTAATCTTATTTGTAATCCATATTTGCCGTTGTTATCGCTATTTATCATAAGGGATAGTTGGTTTTCTAAATCCTTTTGTAGCTCATATGAGTTTAGGTCTTGGCCTTTGAAGATATTGGATGAATTGTTTATACACATAAATTTTATCCTCCCTTTTCATTTCCACATTGGTGTAGGTCGCAACTATATGTTGTAACTTTAAGGTTAGCAGTTGTTTAATATTTTTTTTAATTTTGCAATCATTAAGTACAGGGGTGTTTTTTATAATTGTTAAAGACATTGGAGTTTCTCCTTTTTATTAATCATGTTGTTTCTCTGTCAAGGAAGATCTTTTTTATTGCTGTTCATTCCTAAAAGAGTTTCAAAAAAAATAAAGCAATAAGACTTGAAATCGTTGTAAAGTTTTTTGATATAGCTCTGTTTTGCCTGCTTAGCTGACATATGCAATCGGATTACGCATTTTACAAAATGGATAATTTCTGTGTCTTCCAAGAATCCTGCTGATGATATTAACAATAACAATTCAGAATCCACAGAATAAATATGTCTTGAAATATCTGGCAAATTGATTTCATTTCCGCTGTAGTCAAAGTAGTGTTCTCTATCTGTGCGTCGTATCGGAACACACGAAGCAAGCAGATAATCAATAGATACATTTAAATGCGGACTAATTTTAATTAATGTTTCGATGGGAATTTTCACGCGCCCTCCATGTTCCAGCTTCGAAATTTCTGCAGCGCTTATTTGTGCTTTTTCTGCAAGCTGTGCCTGTGTAATGTTTCGTTTTTCGCGTAAATTTTTAACTGTGGTGCCAAGAGCACATGTATCAAATTCTGTTATATTTGCATCGTATTCCGCTAATAATTTTTTTGGTGTGTTCACATTGAGATACCCCCTCTAGCTTTTGTAGTTATTATCATAATATATAATTTGTGAATTGTCAATAAAATTTCTTAAAATAAAATTCCTAAATCATAAAATTTGAAAGAACGATCTCCAGAACATAAAATGATTTATTGTTTGTTTTGCCAGAAATGAGGAATATTTTTTTACTCATTTTTATTAATAACTTTACAAATAGAAAAAAAGAGTATATAATAATAAAAATAAATTTTATAAAAAGGAAATTTTTAGTACACAATTTAAATTAACAGTTTAATGTGAAAGGTAAAATTAAAATGGAAAGAAAAATTAGAGATAAATCGGTGCCACTGTCTGAGTTTCAAAATGTATTTTATGAAAATTATAAGAAACAAATTATTTATTTATGGGGCGAACGCAAAGAAGAGCCAGTATACATTGTTAACCAGGAAATGGAAAAAAAAATTAATGAAATACTGGATGAGGGAGAAAGCCAGATTATATATATAACTGGAAACGCAGGAGTTGGAAAAACTGCATTTATCAAAAATTTTTTTGGTCTATCGGATACGATGATAAAACTAGACGAAAAAAAACACAGGATAATTGCTTCGCTAGGGTTCCGGGGACAGCCAATAGAGACGGATATCCAGCAGTTTTTAAATAATTATATGTTTTTGTTATGTAATAAACTCAACAACACATGCGAGATGTCAGACCAAACAGAGCTGGAATTATATTTTTTTATAAAACAACACATGGATTTTTTATTTGATTATGTTTCATGCAAAGAACTGGAGGGAAAAGACGAGAAAGAAAAAAGTGATATTTTAATCAGTACAATAAAGAAAAATAATTTATATCATTATTACACAGCCAAACTGGCTTATTTTTTGCATAGTCATTATTCGCAATATCATAATTTTGTTTTTGTAGTGGATAACATGGAAGCATTCCGCAAAAATGAACAGGAAACCATTACAAGGGATATGCTTTCGCTTTTTTCTAATATGCTAGATATAGCAAGTACAAATGAACAGATGCCAGATTTTTTTCTATTATTTTGTATGAGGGAGGAAACTTACGACCATCTACACTGTTGCGAAGATATTTCTGCTTTTAAACCGGAAATGCATATAGAAATGAATTGTCCGGTTGATATTGCCAAATTTTTAGAAGAAAAATATCTTTCTGCAGTATATTCTGATGAAGAAAAAGATAAGTGGGGAGAAAGTAAAGAAATTATCTGTAATTTTACAAATAAGTTTGGCGGGAAATATTCAAAAATGTTTAATAATCTTTCCAATTATGAATTTGATTCGATAAAACGCTGTTACAGAAAAGTATTGTCTAATAAATTATGGCTGTTGAGAGGAGAACGGGGCAGGGACTTTATACAAATGTCTGTTACGGATCATTTATTTAATAATATTAGTGTAATCCGTTCACTGGCTTGTGGGAACAACGCGGTATACAGAAATGAAAAGAGCAAAATATTGCCGAATATACTGCTGAATAATGAATTTTATGATGACAGTATGGAATCCCTTTTAATTTTAAAATATATTATTGTAAATAAAGAGGTCGCCGCTGAAAAGATAAACCAGATTTTTCAATCTGTTTTTTCTGATTTTCCTGAAATGAATGTAAAAGCTGTCAGGGTCGTAAAGCATCTGTTAGAATGTGAGGTGATAGCAGAGAAATTTTATTGTACAAAAAATGGTGTAAAAAGAACATTAAAATTATTACCTAAAGGACAGGAAATTTTTGAAATGCTGGCTGCTGACTCTGTTTTAATTGAATTATATAAAGAGGATCATTATTATTCAGATGAATATAACACTGAAAATGAAATTCCCTTCAACTATTCATCTAGCTTTGATTTGATGAATGATGCTAATATAGGGCAAAAAGGATTGTTTATCCAGATATTTCATTATATAAAAATGCTACTGACTCGAGAAAAAGAAATCCATAAAAAAGCTTTTCGTTGCAATCAACTGGATCTTTATTATGATTGTTTCAAGCGCAGATTAATTTCCTCATATCTATTAGAAGGCGCATTAAGGTCTGTAGAATATTCAGGAAATATGTATCTGGACAGCATTCAGAAATATATAGCTTATTTGCGTGATTTGATGGACAATATTGACAGATTTGATGAAATGGCATAACAGCGGTAAAAAAATTTTTGAAGGAGGAACGATGAAATGGATACAAGTATTTTAATGGCAATTGCATCATGGGCAGCAAAACAATTGCATATCGGTGAGTCGTTGGAAGGAATCAGCAGAGAACTCTTAGATGAACATTTATGGAGTCCGATCAAGAAGAAAATCAATACTCTTTTTCATTCGGATAATGATGCTGAACATTTTATTGAAGAAATATGCAGACAGGCACCGGAATATCCGGAAGAGCCATTACGAGACGCGGAGCGAATTTATATGGAAATCAATGAAACTGGTCGTTGCGAGGATATGAGAGAGGCTTTATTGGATTTTTTCAAAGAACAGTCGGATCTTATACGGCAAATGAAAGAATCGAGAGACAGGGAATCAAATATCGGGAAGCCTGTACAAATATTGAACGGGAATGTAAACAAACAAGTTGTTGCTGATTATATAAATGAATTGTATATGTAGGTATTTGCCAGGAATAAGAAAATAACTAGAACAACTTGAGGGTTGTTGTCAAAGTGTGTGGTACAGATCCTTTTTGGCTAGGGTCTGAATCAATGTTAAGTGATATATTAAAAATTGGTAGTGTTGGGGTGCTCAGCAATTCAGCAAATATATGATTTACAGTTCCATTATGGGTGTGACAGTTCATTGATATATATTCAATGGACTGTCTTTTTCAGTTGCATCTTTTTTTATAACGATAGAAAGTTTACAATTTCCAAATGGATAAACAGACCGTCAACGATTCTTTATCATTTTGTATAGGGGATGATATCCGATATAAATTTATCAATCAAAACAAGCTGGTTATAGGTCAGAGGCTTTAAATGAGCAGTTATTTTTAACAGAAGTTCATCTGTGCTTTTTGCAGTTTCCTGTTCAATATTAATAATTCGGTCTATGCCAATATCAAAAATTGAACACAGGGCCGCTATTTTCTCAATCGTAAAATTGCGTTCGCCCCGTTCGAGTTGTGAGTAATATTGTGTATCCAGATTTAATTGTTCAGAGAGCTGTTCCTGGGTCATGTTGTTTAACAGGCGGTACTTTCTTATATTATGTGATATCGAGCTGTTTAGGTCATTATTCATTATGATTCCTCCTGTAGACAGTATTATCTTGTGAGAAATAAAAATGAAGTGATGCATTGCTATATATACTATTGCAAATTGCTATACATGTAGTATAATAAGCACAAACGGAATTATGTATGAAAACGGGAGTCGGCGTTTTGGGAAACTCTTATGCTTAAACAACCACAGAAATCTGGCGCTTGATTTATATGTTTTTTGATTGTGGGGAATGATAGATCGAGAAAAAGTTTTCACAGTGAGAAAGTAACAGCCACATATAAGAGCGGGCAGACGGCTAGGGCAGCCGTTATGCCTACAACAAATCTATGAATGTAATATGATGCTTGTCTGTGATATGCCAATGTTTTTGAAAAAGGATTGCATGGGCTTATTCTCCTTTCTGGTATTCAGCAATATCTGAAAGTTCGCAGTCAAGGATTCTGCAGAGCATGTCCAGTGTATGGGTTGTTACGGATTCATTTTTCTTTAAACGCTGTACCTGTGCCCGACTTATTCCGTAATCTTTGTATAAATTATATTGGGTTATCCCCTTTCGTTTCATGGTTTTCCAAAGCCTGTCGAATATTATCACATTAACACAACCTTTAATATTTGATGTCTTTTTATTATCGCTGTATACTTGTATATATAATAGTTTCTAAAATCGGAAACTATAAACTGGAGTTTAAGGCTGTACGGATGAAAAAAGAGGGTGGATGGACATATAAGGGGATACCCGCTGGAGGATTTTAATAAGGATGATTATGAGAGGAGAGATATGGACGGAAGTTGCGCTGAGTGCAGACAGGCAAATTATTATGGAATGCGTTTCACAGCAGAAAAAAGAGTTCCGGTTTGCAGAAATATATTTTCTGTTGAAAAAAAACGATTCAGAAAGATGGCAGGCCAAAGATGTAAAAATTGCTTTGGAATGGCTTGCTGACATGGGGCTTGTAAGAAGAAAAATTGTAAAGGCAATGCTGGGTCAGAAGTGGCTGTTTTATCAGTCACGTTTTGATCATGGCTTTCTGCTCAGTCATTTAAAACAGGAAAGATGCGGGCACTGCATGGAAGACAGGATATATATCTGCCGGGTGAAATTTGAAATATTACGGTATAAATACGCCTGCATAAAGGAAAGGCTTAACCGGGCTTTGTGGAATTGGCCGTATAGTTCCCCTTTTGTCATTGCGGAAATAGGATTTGCAAGACCAATGACACTTGAAGAAAAACAGCTTCTAAAGAAGAAAATAGAAGAATTGGACAAATAGAAAAAAGATAAGATAAACAGTGTAATCGTGCAGCGGGAAATATATCATCTTTACAATTTTATTTTTTGCATTTTTTAAAAGTGTTATTTTTTGTGTATTACAAGCATATAATCAAATTTTGGCGGTATTTTTGAGTGGATTAGAAACAGATATTTTGGCATGCTGCAAATTCAGTTGATAAATATATATTCACGACTTTACAACTTTAAAGATGATATCCTTGTTGCCGAACCAGCTGCTTCAAGGAGTTAATCACTGTATTTGATTTTATCTGTGTTTCGACTTTTTTGACGAAAATGGCATAAAATACCTGCTGCCTTATCTGCTCACTGAGGAAGAAGCGGAATTCCTGTGCACTTTCTGACTGGTATTTTGCGAAACTGCTATCCTGATATGGAAGCAATTTCATTGCACAGTATGTGATGTTGATTAAGTTAACCATCATCTCAATGCCTTTTTTGCTTCGTACCATATAGCTGCAAAGTGACCAAAACGTTTTTTGTTCGTAGTAACTAACTTCTATGTTCCATCTGAATATATATAGAAGCAATGGGATAAACTGCATACGGCTGCTGTCGGTCTGGTTAAGCGGGGATTTTTCCTGCCATGCGCAGAAAATTTCCAGCTGTTCTGGAAAGACTGTGCTGAAAAACAGCCTTCTGGTCCCGGAGTTTTTTTCCGGGGATGTTACATATGCAAGGACTTTCCTTTTTCCGAAGATATTTGTAAGGACATGACGCACTGCCATATAGTAATCGCCGATCTTTTCGCTGGACAATACAAAATCGTCTTGTATAGACAGCCTTTTCCCATGCGATGCAGGCCTGCCTCTTTTTCCAGTCGGCTGTGGCGGAAGGTCATAAATGACAGAATCAGACCTGGCATTCCCTATAAGGTTCAGATTTTTGTATTCATCCACGACACAAACCAGGTCTTTTTTTACATACCAGCTGTCACAAAGAATGATAACATTTTTCTTACAGCTGAATTCTGGCATTGCCTGGCGCACCATGGATGCGGCCAGTTCCAGCTTGGATTCCTTCTTCTGCCACATACGGTATCCGAGCGGGACAGCAAGATAGCTGATCCTGTCCTTATTCCACACCGGGATGCAGAGCATCAGGCTCACAAAACAGTGGCCGTTAAGATAATTTGAACCATTATGCGCTGCATGGTCAAAAAGCTTTGATACATCTTCAAATTGTTTGCCAAACTTCGAGACCATGGTATCATCAATACACAGAAAGACAGGCTGTGACTGCAGGTTTTCAGGTATAAGCTTTAGTGCCATGGCTGCCATGACATTCATGAACTTGAAATAATCAGCTTTCGCATAAGAACATGCATAATAAAATGCATTCAGCGATTTTTTTGTAATCCGGGACAAAAAATGTCTGTACAGTGACCGGATGGAGTCAGCTGATTCCATTGCTAAAATGGATAAAGTCAGCAGGAACAGCGTTTCGATAGTAGGCATGGAAAGAGTTCTAAAATAACTATAAAAATATCGATACAATCTACCAATTAAATTATTTTCGTTGTATAATAAGTCTGACGTACAAAGTCACTCTCTTTCGTATATTTTGTTGTGCTAACTTATTATACATCAGAAAGTGCTTTGTGCGTCATTTTTTATAAAAAGTTGTAAAGTGGTGTATATATTCTAAATTTTTCTTGAAAGGCTTGTAAATACAGCAGTACAGGTCATATGATTATTGAACATGCCAGCGAGATACAATAATAGAAGCTAAAACATACCAGTATTTTTATTATCTGACTTTACTATCCCCGTGCAAAGGAATAACAATTGACAGTTCATTTGCACAGAGGCAAGCGGCCTGAAGAAAATATAATGTCAAGGATTTTCTGCAAGTTCTACAATAATACCACCCTGCCGGTACAGCCAGTCTGTAAATTCTTTTGCACTTGATTCCCCTGTGCGGATTAGTTTTTTCCGCTGCAGGGCTTCTTTTTTAAACGTATCAAATGCATGTTTCATTTCTTCCAGTCTTTCTTCTGGAAATCCGCCTGTCTTTTTTGCTTTGTTAATCTTGTTCCGCCAGTTCTGGCATTCATTCTTATAAAGCAGGTCATAATTATTTTCCCTTGCCCGCTCATCAAAATCCCTCTTATTCTGCAAAGACTGTGCTTTTCTGCATTTTTCGCTGCACAGCTCATACCGCTGGCTTTTTGCAAGGAAAAAACGGCTGCATACTTTACACTGCCGGAAATACAGCCCCCAGTCTTTCAAACGGTTCAGATAATAGATCATCACCGGGTAAAACGATGAATATGCGCAGGCGCATTCCAGACCTGCCTTATGGTCAGGATACCACAGGTCAAGCCTTGCATCTTCCGGAAGGAGCCGTGGCGGCAGTCGGTATGACGGGTCAAGCGGCGCGGGCCTGCCTGTGCGCTTCTCAAAATCCGCTGTGTTGTTTGTCTGGAATGCCAGCGTAAAGGGGCTTATGGATTCTATAAAGCGGTCACATGCGGCATTACGGTTCCGGTATTCCCTTGCCACAAGATAGCCTTCCCATATGCGGAAAGCTGCATACTGCCGTACCGGGTCGCCTGTCTGGTACTTCTGCCGGAGAAAACTGCCCGCCGCTTTCTCAAGATCCGGCTGTTTCCATCTGTTGGTGTGCAGCGCTTCGCGCAGCGGGGCAAGGCCGAGCCTGTTCCAGTCTCCGTCTAGGTCCTGCTCAAACTCTGTAAGGAACGTCCCAAGCGGACGGGTTACGTCACATATCACTTCCGTATCTGGATTTCCGCGCAGGCATGAACGGACTGCAGACTCCGTTCCGGCCACGATGCGCTCTTTCATTTTCTTTTTGTCCAGTGTCAGGACAAACAAAACCCTGTCAAAACATGGCTCATGCCGTTGAAAATCATATTCCATTGCTGACCAGTCCCTTCTTTTATGGTAATTATAAAATTCAGTTACATCAATTACACTTATGATACCACATAGTTATTGATAATGCAAGGTAATATTGCTATGATGCGTTCAAATGGTAATTTAATGATAAGCAGTACATTTACAACTGAATGACCGTCCGCAGGGGATATAAAAGGGCAGGGAAGTGTGCCATGACCACAGGGAAAACAGGTGAGCGCACCAAGCCACGGAAACGACGCAGGAATGGGGCAGGATGAACGGCCCGCGGGCAGAACGGCAGCAGAAACTATTTAATATTATTTATATCTATTATTGGGAGGCATGGCATGGAAGATGGAAAACGGCTTAAAGATTATGATGACCTGCCGCTCGTACTGGATGTCCGGCATATCCAGAATATCATGGGCATTTCAAGGGCAGGCGCTTATGAGCTGGTGCATACACCCGGGTTTCCGGCATTCCGGAGCGGCAGGCTGATCAAAGTCAGCAAGAAAGCGTTTTTTGACTGGATGGGAAAAGCCGGGCTGCAGCAGGAAAAGTAATCTTTCGTATAAGAAGTTTTGGCAGGCGTTGGAAACAGGAAAGGAAAAGCGGATGAAGCAGGAGCATGTGGAAAAGATCAAAGGCTATTATGACAGAACCGGGGAATTTAAGAAAAACGAAAAATATTCGGGGAAGGATAAGGCCGTATATACGAAAGAAGGAGATAAGTACAGCTCTGACGATTAAAAATTTTTCGCAAAAAAACCTCCTGTTTTATGGGAA
>CAJUBQ010000108.1 GCA_910584595.1 uncultured Eubacterium sp. | reverse complement strand
ACAGGGCCGATTCCCTCATCCGGCGTCCGGGAGGCCCAAAAGCAACACTTTGTCTCAACTGTTGCTTTGTTACTTGTCCACCCCCGTGAATAGTAACGTTACCGGTACTCCCACCAACACAAAATTTGTCCTATGGAGGTAAATCATCATTGAAACGTTCCAGGAAAAACCGAAGAATTCTAAGAGCATTTTTACAAAGCACGCTGATTGTTTCCTGTCTGCTGCTTTGTCTGCTTACCGGAATCCTATTATACATAACACAAACAGAACATTCTGATACTGCCGACAGCCAGTCTTTCAAAGTATTGAACGATGACAAAAACCAGTCTTTCAAAGCGCTGAATGATGACAAAGGCCCGTCTTTCAAAACGCTGAACGACGACAAAAGCCCGTCTTTGCAAAAGCCCCAACCATCAAAAAATCGGAATAAACCCTCTGTAAAAAGTGATTCTGGCGAAAAAGAATTGAAACCCGCCCCAAATACCACTGTTTTATTTGCAGGAGATGTCTATTTCAGCGACTATGTACTTGCGAATTATAACCAATCCGGTATTCAGGGAGTTTTGTCAAAGGATTTATTAAAAGAAATGAAGCAGGCAGATCTTACGGTCGTTAACAATGAATTTCCATACAGCACACGTGGAACGCAGGCGCCGGACAAGCAGTTTACGTTCCGTATCGATCCTTCTTATGTATCTATGCTGCTGGAATCGGGAGTAGATCTCGTAACACTTGCAAATAACCATGTACTTGATTATGGCAAAGACGCATTGTCTGATACGTTTCAGACATTAGACCAGGCAGGCATTTCCTACATGGGCGCCGGCAATTCCTTCAAACGGGCTGCAAAGCTGATAACGAAAAAAGCAAACGGTCATAAACTGGGATTTCTGGCTGCATCACGTGTGTTTCCAGACGTCTCCTGGAATGTGGAAAATGCGCAGCCGGGCGTTTTATCCGCTTATGATCCGGCCCGTCTGTTGTCTGCCGTACAAGACGCACAAGATAAATGCGACTTTTTATTTGTCTATGTACATTGGGGCATTGAACGAAATACCGCACCTGAACAATATCAGGCCTCTCTGGCACACGCGCTGATTGACGCTGGAGCCGATGCCGTGATCGGTGCGCACCCTCATGTACTGCAAGGCGTAGAATTTTATAATGGAAAACCGATTTTCTACAGTCTTGGTAATTTTATTTTTTATCAAAATATTGAAAAGACTGCTGTTGTAAAAATGACACTAACTGCAGACCGCAAGGCAGTTTGGCAGCTGATGCCTGCAAAAGCCTCTCATGCATGCACTTCTCTGCTTACAGAGACAAGCGCATGCCAGGATTTTTACCGGTATATGTCTGAATTATCAGTCCGTACAAGTTTTTCAGACGATGGAACGCTGACGGAGGAATCATCCTAAAATTCATCCGGTCGAATCGCCTGATTCACATATTCCAGCAATTTTTCATTTTCTTTACGAACTGCCGCACCATAAGGCTGCCCGCCAAAGCGATCATTCAAAATCGTCGTGGTTTTGTCTGTATATCCATTTAAAATACTCACATCCACGGCCATTACATCAATCGTTCCGTCCTTTAAAGCAGAAAAGAGAGCTTCATAACTATGATATTCAAAGAAAATCGGAGCAGTCTTTATATTATTCATGGTATCCATATAATTCAAAAACGTTTTCCGGGTTGTTGCATTTTTCGCTACACCGATTTTTTTCCCATCCAAATCTGCAATAGAGCGAATATCACTCGTGCCAAGCGAATTTGCATCCGTCCCGGAAGTCTTTACCATCAGTCCGATATAGTCTGTATAATAACTGTCAGAAAATGCAAATTTCTGTTTTCTTTCTTTCGTAATGGTATAAGTCGCAAACAGACAGTCGACTTCCTTTTGCTCCAATTTTTCCTCTCTGTCAGCTACCGTTACACCTATAAAACGAACGAGCTGCTGTTCTTTTGCTTCGTCTATGCTTACATCAAATATATTGGCTGCTGTCTGATAAGCAAGCTCAACTTCAAGACCGGACCATGTATCTGTCTGCTCATCATAAAAACTCAAATCCGGTACATCCATTTTACAACCTGCAAGTAAATATCCCCGTTGTCTGATTTCTTGTATCGTATTCTTATCAGGCGTAACTTCAGCTTGTTGATCGGGCGTTTCCTGCGTCTGAGCGCTGCATCCACACAGGCAAACCCCCAAAAATGACAGCGCACAGACGAACATAACACCTATACGCAGAATCCTTTTACACATTTTTCTCCTCCATTCCTGCCATTCATGAACGCCCTGCCGTACCGGTGTGAATATCTGCGTTAAATACATCTCTGTCCAAATCTCCGTTTTGATGTGCTACAATTGTCGTACACACTGCATCACCTGTAATATTGACTGCGGTACGAATCATATCCAAAATACGGTCCACACCCATAATCAGCATAATTGCTTCTACCGGAAGCCCAACCGCGGTAAACACCATCGAAAGCGTTACCAAACCAACGGAAGGAATCCCTGCCGTACCAATGGAAGCTAACGTAGCAGTCGCGATTACCGTCAGATAGCCTTTCGGTCCAAGCTGCATCCCATACGCCTGCGCCGCAAATACGACTGCCACACCTTGCATAATCGATGTACCGTCCATATTAATCGTTGCTCCCAGCGGTATCGTAAAAGAAGATATTTTTCTGGACACACCAATTCTTTCTTCCAGCGTATCAATATTCATCGGAATCGTGGCATTGGAAGTAGATGTTGAAAATGCAAATGCCATAACCGGAAAGAATTTTTTAATAAACTTCACCGGATTCAGCCTTGTAAAAATAACAAGCAAGATCATATATACAACCAAACACTGAATAAGTAAGCCAAGCAGTACGCTGCCCATATATTTCAAAAGCGGTACAAACGCATCGAATCCCAGATTTGCAAATGTTTTGGCAATCATACAAAATACTCCGACAGGCGCAAGGCTCATTACCAGATTGGTCATTTCCATCATCAGTTCGTTGCACTGATTAAACAAATTGGCAATCAGCTCTGTACGCTCACCCATTTTTGCAAGAAGCACGCCAATAAGCAGCGCAAATAAAATAATCTGCAGCATCGTGCCATCCGCAAGCGCACCGATCGGATTCTCCGGGATAATGTTTAAAATCGTATCCACGACAGAGACATTTTCTGCAACCGTAGTCTCTCCAGTTTCGATGGAAGACATGTCCAGCCCTACTCCCGGCTTTACAACCGTAGCTACCGAAATGGCTACCGTTACCGCTAAAGCTGTCGTCAGTAAATAAAATACAATTGTTTTCCCGCCAACTTTACCAAGTGATTTTGTATCTCCGATCGCGGAGCTTCCGCAGACAAGTGAGCAAAATACAAGCGGTACCACGAGCATTTTCATCAAACGGATAAATCCATTGCCTACGACATAAAAAATACCATCCACTAAAACTGCATCCCGAAACGACGAATGCGGTACAAACAAATTCAAAATAACGCCCACGAGCAGACCGCCGATCAATCCAATAAAAATCTTAGTGGTCAGCCCCATTTTCTTTTCCTTTTTTCTGTTTCCCTCTTCCTGCATATTCTTCCTCCAACTAATCATGCTTCTTTATTTTTTTCAATATAAGCCTTCAGCTCATCAAACCACTGAGGCATTATGTAAATCTCGGTCATCTTCATCATGAGATTTTCAAGAAGTATGGAAATTCGCCCTCTGTTTTCTACCGAAAAATATCCTTTTGCTAACTCTGTATCATAACCCATCAGCGCTAAAATGGCAGTTGCAAATTCATGTCTGGAGCACATGCCTTCACAGGAAGCATGATAGATACCATATTCCGTTTTATCTAACAGACAGCTGATAAATGCGGCGAGCACATCCGCGCTGGTCGGACTGCCAATCCGGTCAAGCGGCGCCTCAAACGGCGTATTGCTCTTTCCATGATTTACCACATATGAAAAATAATCTTCTTTTGCACTTTCATTTGCAGCTCCATATACCCATGAGCTGCGTACAATCAAATGCTTTGGATTTAATTCTTTCACATAATTTTCTCCGGCATATTTCGATTTGCCATAGACAGACTGCGGATCCGGCACATCAAACTCTGTCAGCTGACCCGCAGACAACCCACTGAATACATCGTCTGTAGATAACTGAATCATTTTTGCATTCACGCTTCTCGATGCTGCAGCCAGATTTCTCGCGCCAAGCGCATTGACTTTAAATGCCTCCACCATATTTTTTTCACAATATGCCGCATCCGAAATGCTTGCACAGTTAATGACGATATTTGGACGATACACTTTGATGGACTGCTCTACTGCTTCCATATCGGTAATGTCCACATCCATATCCGTTCCAACGACCTTATGGTCCATATCTTTTTTTAATAAATCAACTAACGAAGACCCAAGCCGGCCCTCCGCTCCGGTAATCCATATTGCATTTTTAGACATAAAAGCCTCCCTTTCTCGTTTTTATACTCCAATTCTGTAATTTACGCCTGTATATATTTGGTATTTTTGACAGGTTTATCGCAAAAAAGTGCATCTCCTTTGTTGGAAATGCACCTCCACATAAAAGCATTATAGCATGAGTTTCGTCAGATTGCAAGATTTTATTCAGGCAACACCGCCTTAATATGCGCCGCAAAAATATTCTGCACCTCTTTCAGTTGTCCTAACCCTTCGAAAATACAGATTACTTCATAACCAGCCTGTTCCAAAACATATTTCCAGGAGCTTCTTCCATCACCTGCAATATCCTGATATACATGACTGCCTGCAGCTGTCATAAACGGGCACAGCGCCACTTTCTGATAACTGCCTGCTTCTTTTAGCTGCTTTACCATACATGTTACCGACGGTTCTCCTTTGATTGTACCAATATAAAAATTACAGCATCCTGCTTCCGACAGCTTATTCTGCATTTTCATATAAATCTGATGGGATTCGTCTGTAGTTCCATGTCCTATAAAACAAACGGCCGTATGCGGCTCATCATAGCGCGCCATTCGCCGTACCATTGCTTTTGTGACAGCCGTAAAATCATCCTCACTTGAAAGCAGCGGCTCTCCAAGCGCAAACCGCCCAAACATTTTTCTGTATGGAGCCAACTGATCTGACAGATACCGATATTCCAGACCATGCATCAAACAGGTCGGCTGAACGATCAGGCTGTCAAAACCATCTTGTCGTATCTGCTCTAACATGTTACGGATGGGATCTGTCTTTTGCTCTTTCCCTCTCCTTTGGATCCCACGGCTTACATATGTATGATACAGCCTGTACGCTGAAAACTGTTCTGCAACTGCTGCTTTTATACAATCAGCCGCAGCTTTGCAGCCACAGCTGCGACCGTTTCCAATACTTACGATCCATATGGCCGTCCGCATCCTTATTCACCGAACTCCATTAATTTTATACATGCAATCCCTGGTTCCAGCATTTTTTCAAAAACATCCGCATCCTTTCGTTCTCCTACAATACATCCATAATGAATCGGCACAACCACCTGCGGATGTATGATATTCGCTAACTTTGCCGCTTCCTTCGCATTCATCGTATAAGTGCCGCCGATTGGCAAAAATGCCGCATCACATTTTAACATCTGATTTTCTTTCGTCACATCTGTATCTCCTGCAATATAATAAGCACTGCCGCCCCATTCCAGCAGATAACCGGTCCATCCGCTCCGTTTTGGATGAAACGGTTTCAGATGGTTGTACGCAGGCACCGTTTGAAAGCGTAATCCAAAACATTCATAATGCTGCTCCGGCTGCACTTGTATCATCTGATCGTCTGAAAACGGAATGTTCTTTGCCTTTGACGCCATTTTTTCCGGTAAAACAATTTTGGTATCCGCTTTACATACCTTTGCAAGATCCTCTGGCGAAAAATGATCGTAATGATCGTGTGTAATAAAAATAATATCCGCATCCTGTGCAGGTTCTTTCACACCGTACGGGTCAAAATAAATAACCTGCTCACGCTCCATACGTATCGTGCTCTGATAGATCACACGAATTCCTTCTGTTAATTGATTCATTATGCATACAGCTCCTTTTCTGAATTTATTTGATAAAATGTTCCGCCGCGATGCAGTTCTGATTCTCTGGCAAAACATCGACAAAATCAATGTCATAACGTTTTCCATGAGAAAACAATACGCCATCTGTCAGCCTGACACACAAAATACAGGTATTTCTGTCAGTAAAATCATTATGTCCGTTATCAATCCATGCAGCAAACACAGTTTTTAGCTTTTGCGCTATCTTCCCATTCTCTTCATTATAAAAATAACCTAAAGGAATACCTTTCCCATGCGCAGTAAACCATTCACCGGAAACTGCTACCACAGGGTTTTCTGCTATCTGCCTCATTTTGTTTGACAGTCCATAAGTAATGATATAAAATGCCCCCTGTTCATAATAAGCATTTACATACCGCACAAAAGGAACCCCGTTTTCCACAGTGGCCAGCGCTATCACACAATCTTTTCCAAAACGCTCTGTCATCATGTCTGCTGTTTCCTGATTCAGTTTTTCCATGCAAAACCTTCTTTCATGAAATGCTTAGCAACAATCCTCATACTTTTTGTTTATTTTACAATGGTTTTTATCGGTCCGTATTTCCAGACCTTATTATACTACTGCTCTGCAAATACCGCAAATATTTTCTGATTGATTGTTAGGAACTGTTTCAAGTGTTCTGCATCTTACAAACAGCAAGCATTTTTCGCAGTTCTTTTGCAGACATTCCTTTTTGATATGCAAAACATTCGCCCAGTTTTATCAAATACTTCGTCTGTTTTTCACCTTCCTTTTGCGGAAGCTTATGGAAATGGTCTTTCAGATCTTCATAGCCTTCCGGTATCTTATTCTCTTCCATCATATATTCTGCCTGTATAACCCCATGCGCCGGCATAACAGCCTCTTTCTCATTTTCCAGATAAAGCATGCACATCAGATAGACCTTTGGCGGCACGTTATCCAATGCAACCGTAATCGAAGGAATTGCATTTGCATTATATTGCGGCATAAAAAACTTCTGAGAAAACGGGTATCTTGCATCGGTACATTCTACACGGATTTTTGTATCTTCAGACCACCGTTCTCCGTTTTTATAATCTGCATAAAATTTAATTTTCAAATAAAAATTCTCTTCCTTATCCGAACAGCTTCCATATTTAAAAGAATAGTCTGCATAAGAGGCATTCCCTCCAATCGGATAAATATTTAAAAGCGCAACATTCGGATTACTCAGTACCCATCGGTCAACATCCAGATTATTATCAAATCTTTTTGGAATATCAACAGGATGATATTTTGTATTGACGACAGCGCACAGGCAGTAATGCCCTCCTTCAATAAGTTTGGGATCATCGTCTATTATAAATGCGCTTTGGTTTAGGCATACCTGTCCCGGCAGTATCTCTTTTTTCCCGTTTTTTGCCACCATTGAAATCTCTTTTACCCATTTATTCGTATCATAGTCAAATACAAACAGCTGACGCCATTGCCACGGATAAGTAAAAACATGAAATGGCATCAGGTATAGTTTAACTGTTCCTGCAGACGCCCGATTGGAAGAAATATTCTTTCCGCGCACATAACAATTGCACTGCTTACCGCTTATTACCGCATGTTGCGCATCATAAAGCATCTCCTCGTATTTATTTTCTGCTTCTTCAACCGTTAGAATATCCTGGCCATAAGGGATAATGTCTACCGATCTTGCCGATGATTGTCTTTTTATTCCTGCATCTTCTCCAAAATAATCGCGTACTATGATATCATTATAATTCATCATTGCTCTCCTCCATTTCCTGTGTCTCTGCCCTGTATCTGCCATGCACTTTAAAAATATGTTCATAAGCCAGCTGATTATATTTATAAAATTCGTCTGTGGGCTGATAGATTTTTCCCAAAACTTTTCTGTCTGTATTTATTTCCTTCAGTCCCCAGTTCTTGCAGTCATAACTATAGTCAATTTCCGGAAACTGCTCTTTCCATATTTTTGCCAGTTCCTTAGCATCCATAATTTCTGATTTCCCGCTTACACATTGATTCGCTGCCTTTTTGAGCAAAGGTTCTATGTCTCTTCTAAATACATTCTTATCCATCGGTGTCTGGTTATTGTATTTGCGTAATATACATAGTATTTTGAAAGCACAGTCCATAAATGTATACATATTATAGCGGCTGTACCGATATGTTTGCTGATTGCCAAACTTATCATAATCAAAATCAGCCTCAAATGACAGTGCAAACGCGTCCGGTATATGTTCCAGCTCCGCATGACCGATGCCAGGCAGGTAATAAGCGCCTGCATTAACTTCCAACGGTCTGTGAATACTTAAGTCAATGACCGAGATTTGTGTTGCATAATTTTCAACGCCGCGCCGGCCGGAAAACATTTGATGGGCATAAGTATCCGCATAAACATGCAAAAGCATTCCCAGCTTCATATCATTGAATTCCCTGCTGTTTATAAAGCCATTCATAATTTTATCCATCAGCGTATTGTTCGTCACCCCTGCAGGTTTGCAGCGCCATTCGGCAGGTTTATTTGTTAAGATGCTCCTAACCGGTATAGGCGTAATAAAATGGAATGGTATCAAGGTATAATACTGATGAGCCTGCGAAACAGACTGGAGCATGGTTATTCCCGTCGTTGCCGGATAAAAATCCCATACATTTTCAATCTTAGAAGGCATTGCAAGATTATTTTTCAAAAAGAAATCCGGCGGCTTGTTTCCTGTCAGAGAAATATAGCAATCCCAATCCAGCCACGTATGATTAAAATCATCAACCAACTGAGAATAAAACGCTATTTCCTGTGACCGCTCAGGTGTCAGGTCAGCATAATTACACAATGTCTTTACCGTAAAATAGTGAAAAGATATATTCATAGCATTCCTCCTTAATTTTAAAGCATATTTAAAAATTACTTTCTGCTTCTACGCATTTATTTTACACACCATACCAAAAATGTTGATAGAAAAACAAGATTCATTTCCTGTTTTAACATTTTTTTACTTACTTTGTCATTCTTAATTCTTGACAGAAACCGGTTTATCCTTTACGTTAATAACAAAGAATTCGAAACTGTATATAAATAACCTATAACCATTCCTTACAAGAACTGATATAGAAAGGCAAAAACGATGTTGCTTGGAAAACAGAAAAGAACGATGCATTCAACCGCCAGACATGCTCCAGATTCACAAGGATACTGAAATGGCAGCGGCAGAACCGTTCTCCGTTCATCCGAACTGCGGCCAACGGTTCATCTTCGCAGATAGCAACATTATGAAAGATATTATAGCATATTAATTTACAATTGTCAAAATTTCATCTATATGTTACAATCCTTTCAGATACTTTTATGACTAACAATTGTTTTATCTAAATAAAAATTCCCGATTAGTCATTTTTTGTCAGACAACATGATACGCGCTGTTAATAAGAATGCCATTTTTTTGTGAGCTTTTTGGTTTTACCGTATAGTATTTTATATTGTGTTATGTTAAAATAAAGATCTGAAGAAACTCCTATCCATCTTCCGTAACATGGACCGTACCCTAGATGTTCTTAAAAATGAACGTGACCTCATCTAATCAGAAGCTTATAAAAACAAACCTTTCAACTCATAATACACGAGGAAAATTTGATGATGAAAATAACAATTATTCATGGGCAGAGCCATCAAGGCTCTACGTGCCATATTGCAAGATCACTGGCCCAAAAATTGAATGGAACAATTACTGAATTCTTTCTTCCAAGAGATTTTGGAGAATTTTGCATCGGGTGCACTTCCTGTTTTCACGTATCTGAAACAAAATGTCCGCATTTTGAAAAATTATCCCCGATCACCAAAGCGCTCGACAACGCAGACATCATTATACTGGCAAGCCCTGTCTATGTATACCATGCCACAGGTGCAATGAAATCGCTGCTCGATCATTATGGCTGGCGCTGGATGGTACACCGTCCGGAAGAAAAAATGTTTTCCAAACAAGCTGTCTGCATTTCCACAGCTGCCGGTGCCGGAACAAAAAGCACAAACAAGGATATGGCCCACAGTACTTTCTTTTGGGGCATTGCAAAAACTTATCAGTTTGGCGCTGCCGTAATGGAAACTTCATGGAAAAGAGTGAGTTCGAAAAAGAAGCGGTACATCGAAAGAAAACTCAACGCATTAGCTAAAAAAATCAGGAAAAATCAGAAGCATGTAAAACCATCTGTAAAAACAAAAATCTTTTTCTATTTTATGTGTCTGATGCAAAAGCATGGATGGAACAATGCAGATACCGATTATTGGAAAACCAAAGGATGGACAATAAAAAAACATCCATGGAACTAAGATGTATGGAAAGTTATTTTGTATGCGATGCACTGTTATAAAAGACTCTTGTTACCTCCATAACCGTTACATACTTTACTAACCAAAAAAAGAAGGATTGATTATTATGACAGAAACATTATTACCGGAATGTATGCAACTCTTACCTTGCTCCAGTCCTTACTTCGAAGGAGAAAAAACTTGGAAAACCGGACACTGCCTGGAACATGATAAATGTGAATATTTTAATGGCATGTGGCGTTTTATCTTAGATAAGTATCCATGCTATCAGCTAGTGAAATGTTTAGATATAGACAGAAAAGACTGCCCTCAGCCTGAGGCACTTTTAAAAAATAAAGACGGCGAAACCATGGCTATTGAAATGAAACAGATGCCGGATCCCCAATTTTTAAAATCCTCCGTAAAAGACTCGGAACAGTTTCATAGTTTTAACTGTTCTTTTTGGAATAATACTCTTGATGACAGCGCTTTGAAAGCCAAGGAAAAATTTAGACAATATCTCAAAGAAAAAGAATACATCCCCAATTTTTCAGATAACTTATCAGAAAAAATAATAAACGCATTTTTTCTAGGGTTACATATTTTTATATCTCCTAAAGAGAATCATCTTTGTGTCCGAGATTACGTGTTTCAAAACCGTAAAAAATTCAAGCCTTTTTTAGTAGACAATATGGCTGAATTTTGTATCAGTTTTTTTGAGAAATGCAAATCGAATGATCTGAAAATAGAAGATTGTTCCAAAAACCTTACTTTTAACAATACATTGGAATTATGTTTCTGTAAAACAGGGGATGATATCATTTCCTTTAAAGGCTATGATACTACCCGATTTTCTTTATCTGATTTTATAAGTATAAATGAAGAGGGAGTGACTGATTATTTAAAAAAATTTATATGTAACAGTGATAAAAAATTTAAACAACTGAATAAGGATACCGTCACTAAAAAGAACATTCTTTTAATAACCCATAATTCCACCTTAAGAAAAGCCACCGATACCATTGAGAACTGCTTAAATAAAATCGCTGTGCCTGAATCCATCCACGAAATTTGGGTAACAGATAATATTTATGAAAGCGTATACAACGAAGATGGTGACGAGGATGGATACACTATTGAAAAATATAATTACAGAAAAATATATGGTAATTAATTCACATCATCCGTATTTTTATTTCATAAGCGGCAAAATTGCATCCATTTTCCATTCTTTCGCTGGAAGAATTACCGCATTGCCGCCAATCATTTTCCTTATGATATACAGTTCCAATCTTTGCCTGCGCCTGAAATGGGCTATCAAATCTTCAAACGTACTGCATCCATACTTTTGACCATATGGGGAATGAATGAAAAAAGCAAGCATCATCTGATACCATAATTCATTTCCCAACAGATCACATCGTTCTTTTCGAATCATTTTTATATCATCTTCTACTTTATCACTGTATAAATACAATAATAAAAATTGTTCTTTCTTCAGACAACCATACAAGTCACGATAAAAGTCGACAATTTCATCGTCTTCCAATAAATAAAACAGCAGCAAATTCTCAATAAGATTTTGAAAAAAAGAACACTCAAACAAATATCCTGTTTCCGAAAAACTTTGATACCTTGAAAAAACAATCTCTTTGAAATCGTTGAATGTCTTTCTGCCGTTATACACTTCGTACGTTTCCATGTCCTTATGGAAATTTGGAATATCTGTAATAATCTTTGTATAAGCAACAATAAAATGTCCCTTTTCCCGTATCGTATTTTTTTTAATTTCATCCTGTATAAGTGTATATTTTTTTAAAACTGTATCATAATCGTCCTGCGACATCCACGTACACCACGCTAAGTCAATGGGCGAGTAATCCCCTTCTCTGCAAATATGAAATTCAGGAACTTTCTCATAAATGCTATTTATCAAGGTAGATTTTCCCATTCCCTGAATACCTTCTATAAAAACATTTTTCATCTTTTCCTTCTTTTCCATTGCTGAACGGCTATTAGCCATTCGTTCACCATAGCGTTGCCCAGTCCGCTCAAAGGATGTTCCGAATTATTTCATCCATCGATTGAAAAATTCCAGATATTTAAATCGCACCCGATACTTACCACTTTTGAGCACAGCGTCATACTCGTCTTCTGATAATACTTTTTTCAAAGATTTCTTTGCATCCTCATCCACTACCTCATAAACAGCTCCATGAAAACACATATTCGGATACATCACACACCACCAGTTCTGACCTTTTCCACTTCCGATTACTACATTGAGCGCCTCATAATTTCCTGCCGGAAACGTATAATTTCCATATGTTTTCTGTGGAAAGCCCACGGTTTTCATCTGTGCAGTAACGGCATATGTATATCCCTCCTGCCGAACCGTCTGCTCTGCTATATGGATGATTTGCGGCAGATATTCCTGTACAATCCTGCCGCATTGCTCTCTGTCCTGTGCATTTGCCAGTTTTTGCTCCATAAAAGCGCCTACCGCATCCCGCACTTTCAGCTTTAACGCCTGATCTGCGCGGCTGTCGCTATTCGCGCGCACATGAAAACGCAAAATCTTTTCTGCTATTTCCTGCTGCGTCTGCTGCAGCTGATACTCCTCATATTTCCACAGGCATCCGCCTGCCAGTAACAGCAATAAAAACATGGTCTCTAAAATTGTCTGATATTTCCGAAAAAAAGCCCGCATCACCGGTTCCTCCTAACATGATTCTATATTTTCATGTTAACCACTTTTTTCCGGTTTAAACATACAGGCAAAATAATTTCTCAGTCTTTTTTACAAAACAGCCTCGAAAAATCTGCCGTATATCCGGTCTTTTTAGATCGTTTCAAAGGACTGCTTTGATACTGAAACTGCCCGGCCTGTTCATAACATGCAATGTCTTCTTCTGAAAGCTGCTGCACCGTATTCTGCGCCTGCTCATCCCTTTGAATATCTTTAATTTCCGCAAAAATCTTACCTGCGGCAATTGCAGCAAATACACGGGGATGATCTTTACTTAGATAATAGTGTCCGTTTTTTTCAATCAGGCAAAGGGAATCATCCGCACATATTGTCTGATCCTGTTTTGCCTTTTCCAGCTCATGAGCAAACTGATCTGCATCCATCTTTTCGTACTTGACAGAAGGAAACAAACATTTCAGATTGAACTCCACCTTTGTAGAAAACATCTGCGCCTGATACAATTCAAAATTCCTTTGTATTTCCTGTGCAATTTGCTCCGGTGTCGCATAAGTGCTCTCAATTACCAGATCATAATTGCATACGTCATAATAATCTAATCCATACAGCTTATGAAAACGTTCCTTTTCAAGCATTGCCCGCTCTTCTAATCCAGCTCTTGCCTCCTCTATATTTCTGTAACTTTCCGCATTCCTGCTTACACCTTCAAATACGCGTCTTGCTGCTTCCTGCGTGTCTACCAGCAAAAATACCTTAAAACTGTCTTCTACAAAGCGCCACGCCAATCTGGAGTCAAATACCGTATGATCCATTTCTTTTCCCAGCTGTGTACTGCGGTTGTCAATCATATCGTCAATACTGCGGTCCTTTTTTGCAGCTTCGTTTAATTCAAGCACAGTCATTCCTTTTTCTTCCGCAATCTGGCGAAAAATATCTCCTGCTGATATGATCGTAAAACCCGATTTTTCCAACTCCTTGCACACACTTGATTTTCCGCTGCCCAAATTGCCTGTAATCGTAATATTCATCGTTAATCTCCTCCCCTAATCTGATCCATGATCTAATATATTATCGTTTGTGCATCCTTACAGGATGTAAATGGAAGATCTTTGATTTTAGTTATGTTAACATCCGCTTCATCAGAAAAATGCTTTTACATATGCCAGAATCTTCTCTGACAAATCTTCCGGCATTTTCTCCACAAACTGAATATTTCTACTGATTACATCCAAACACTTCATATGTTCTGTCAATATCATACCTGTTGTTTTTGTTCTATTGTCCAAGGGAATATGCAATGGAAACTTATTGCCTGTATTCGAAATTGGACACACCAAAGCAAATTTAGTCCTCATAAAAAATTGTTCGTTACTAATAACTACTCCCGGTCTTCTTCCTGCCTGTTCATTTCCTGATTGTGGACTAAAATCCCATAATACAATATCTCCCTGTTTTGGATGATACATTACCGCACTTCCTTCCCAACAGGAGAACCCCAGTCAAATTCCTCTGCAACATATTCTCCATCATAATCTTTGAATATATTTTCCAATGTAAGTTCTTTTTTCTCTTTCACTTTTGTAATCATAATATTATCATCAACTCTATGAAGTTCCACAAGATCATTTTCCGCCATTCCCAATGCTTCAAGAAATGCTTTTGGTATTCTTATCCCCTGTGAATTTCCCCATTTTTGAATCATTGCCTGCATAAAATCATCCTCCATCCTTGCATTAAGTATATACATTAGTATATACATTGTCAACGACTTTATATGAAAAAATCATATAAACTCTATCATCCCGTCTTTAGGATTTAACACCATAAATTTTAGAGTTATATACATAGTTTTATT
>CAJUBQ010000107.1 GCA_910584595.1 uncultured Eubacterium sp. | reverse complement strand
TCATGAGCGCAATTTCGCCCTGCTCCTTTGCGATAAAAGAACGCTCCATAAGTACAGTTATGAGCGCTGCTAACACGATTGTAAGAACCGCTGTAAAGGATTTTACCGCATCAAGAGCTCCCGTGATACCGACCATATCCGCTACTGCTTCGGCACAGGTTCTTATATTTTTATAATCAGGAAAAATCCTCTGAATTTCTCCTACTCTCCGTTCTATTTCCTTGCTGTCAGGATGATCCGTAAAGGTGATCTGCGTATTGCCACCACCTCCTGCCTGAATGTAATTTATGTATGCATCGCTGTGAAGCCTGATCCCGCTGCCCTGCATATTCATAGACTGGAAAAACGCCGAAATAATATATTCCTTATTTCCATCCATGGTTTTTACTGTAACGGTATCACCAATTTTCGCGTTCAGCTTATCCGCGGCAATCCGTGTGATCGCAATTTCATCGGTATTCTGTGGCGCTGTTCCTGCCGTGTATTCGTACATATCCATTGTGGAGCCTGTGCCTTGATAGATACAGATATTGCTCTCGTTTTCTCTGAAAGATACAGGCAGGATAAACATCATTTCCTGATAGCATTTTGCAGGAATGTCATTTTCCGCAAGAGTCTGTTCCATTTCGTCAAGGTGTTTTTCAAGCTTTTCGTGTCCGTCTTCCATCATGCATTCCGCAATTATTTTACTATCCAGATAAATATCGCAGTCTGCCCATCCAAGTGTTGCGGCAAGACTGTTGCTGTTCATGGTAGAAACCGTTGCAGAAAGCATAAGCAAAAGAGACAGACACAGGAAGAATGTAAGTGTGATAATGCTGTAACGCCTGGGGCTGCTTGCAATATCATTCAGTGCAAGGAAAGGCGCCATCGGAAGCCTGGATTTTCCTAAACTCATAAGGCTCTTTTTACGGAAGCGTTCCCCTGTCTGGCCGTTTCTGATCGCTTCAATGGGCGTCAATTTCTTAACCCTGCCTGTACAGCTATAGCAGAACAATAAAATTACCACAGCAACAAGAACAGCGCAAACAATATTTACCAAAATGGGACTCTGATTTCCGACAATTATATTCTGCGAGGAAACGTCCATAAGCATTTTACCGAAGGGTAAGCTTAGGGCAAGACCAATCGCCGCACCGATGATAGATAGCCCCATATATTTCACAAGGTATAAGCCCCGGATTTTGAAATTGCCGATGCCAATCGCCTTCATTACACCGATTTCGCGGAATTCCTCGGAAAGTGTAAAGGAAATGGTAAAACGTAAAACCACGAATGCTATGATAATAAGGATCGCGCTTACCATTAGCAGAATTCCTACCACAATCATATCAAAAATATAGAGGAATTTCATAAAGGCTCTGTCCAGTGTAAGGGTGCTGCTATCTACAAGCTCTTTTATCTGCGGCAGGGCCGTTTCCATATCGGAAGAATAGATATAAACAAGAGTCCCGCCGTAATATTCCTCCGTATTTTCTGCGGAAAGGAAGCTCTCAAAATCCTCCTCGCTTATGATATAACGGGTAAATGTTATCTGTTTTGAGCCCAAAAGCGCGTCCTTTATTTTATCCGCAAGAACAAATTCACGACTCACACCGTTTAATTGTATGGAAATCTTATCTCCCACATCAACACCGAGAGCGTCCGCCTGACCCTCCGTCATATAAAACTCGCCCTGCCTGACCGTCTCAAGGATACTGCCATCGGAAAGAAAATAATTCATACAAATATCGCTGTGAACAAGATTCGTGCCATCGCTGACGATATCCCTGTCCTCACAGATAAAATTGCCAGACGATAAAAACAATACGTTTTCTGTTGCATAGCGATCTACTGCGCTTGCCGACCTTACCGTTTCATCAATGTCAACTGCACAATTTTTATTCATGGCAGCCGCTAAATAATCAGGCACATTTGCCATATCAAAATAACTGTCCAGTGCCGTGGTAACATTTATAATGTTGTTTACACTTGACGCTACAAACATTGTGGCAAGAATCATAAATAATAGAAGAATCATATTCATTGCCTTTTTTCGTTTCAGGTCTTTTTTTAGTATGTTTAGATACATTCTTTTACTCCTCTCCTGCTTCTGTATTGATTCTACAAGAGATATACTAACACCAAAATTATTAAATAATCCTTAAATACAAAACTTCGGAATCACAAAGGAACTGTAAAGAAAAAACCTGCACACTATTTGCAGGTTATTTCTTTACAGTTCCTTATTTTTCTGCAGTTCCTGAATATAACTCTGAAATTTTTATGCCCATTATGCTTTTCTAACCACTATCGTCGCACAAAAAACATCTTCCTTCATTTGCGCAAAGATTTCACCATCCATTTTACGCATCAGCGTTTTGCAAATATAAAGTCCCAGACCGCTCCCTTTCATACCGGCGCTGTTGCTACCTCGATAAAAGGAATCGAAAAGATTTGGAAGTTCCTCTTTTTTCAGATTACACCCCGAGTTCTCGATATGTATTAATTTACAGTCCTCTTCCTCCCCAAGCGAAATGCAGATGCTCATACCATCCCCATATTTTATGGCATTTTCCATAACATTTTGCACAACCTCAACCATACGGTCCTTATCCCCTTTGACAAGACATTCCGAAATTTCATCCACTTGAAATTCGGTGTGAATTACTGATAACTTATCCTTATAATAACTTTCTGCAACTTTCATAACCTCTGAAAGGTAATACTCTCCCATACTCACTTCCAAATTCAGAAAATCTTCTCTGGACGCCGTTACAATTTCATTCACGTACCCCTTTATTTCTTTCACATTCCTTGCAATGCCCTGTAAAACTTCGTCCTTTTTCTCCCGCGTGTCATACAAATCCTCTGACAGCGCTTTCAAATACAATTCAATGGCAGAAAGCGGCGTTTTAATATCATGGGACAAAGAAAGAATCAGTGTCTTCCGCTCCTTTTGAAATTCAAGTTCTTTTTCCTTGTTATCCTCCAATTTTTCGCGAAGCATGTCCATTCCCCACAAAAAACGCCCAAACAGCTTACTTTTTTCTTCTTTTACAGGCATAGACAAATTCCCTTTCGCCAGCTCATAACATAAATTACTCATATTCTGAAAAGGCTTTAAGATTTTAAGATATACATACACGAGCACAATATTTGTCACAATCATCATACCCAGCAACGCGATATTGATGTACAAAGGCAATCGTGAACTTCTTTCCTCTATATATTCTATCCGATACAGTTTGCCAGCGATTTCTTCCACTAAATAATCGTTATCACAGGCTTCTCCGGCAACAAACTCTCTGATGCCTACGATCGTTTCATACTCATCTAAATTCATTGCTTCTATTTCGGAAACCTCCGGTTTTTGTTCTTCTATTTCTTTCAGCACACGCCCTGCTTCCACAAGATATAATTTTCCGTCACTGTAATTATTTTGATAAAAGTACAGTCTATTCGTTGTAAATATAAGCAATATCTCGGCAATGACAATCCAAAGCATAAAAAATTTAAACTTACTCAAAACGATATCCTACTCCCCACTCTGTAATAATATGCCTGGGCTTTTTAGGTTCTTCTTCTATTTTTTCCCTTAGCCACTTAATATGTACGGTCAGCGTTTGAATCTCCGAATCACTGTCACTTCCCCAAACGGTATTGAACAAATACTCCTTCTTCATAGTTACATTCTTATTCTCGATGAGCAGCTTTAACAGTTCAAACTCCTTTTCGGTAACTTCTTTTTTCTGCCCATCGACGTATATCGACTGTTGCACTGTATTCAATCGGATATTCCCTTCTACAAGCTCTTCCTGACCATATTTTCTTTTAAAAATACCTTTAATCTTGGCTAATAAAATATCTACATCATAAGGTTTCTCAATGTAATCATCTGCACCAAGATTTAAACCTTTTAATTTGTCATTCTTTTCCACCTTAGCGCTGGCTATCAAAATATGGGTATTAGAAGTTTCCCTAATCTTAGAACAAACCACAAATCCATCTATTCCTGGAAGCATAATATCCAACAGAATCACTTTGGCTCCATATTTTTCATACAATTTTAAAGCTTTTTCACCGGTCTGAGCTACACTAACCGTGTAATTCTCTTTACGCAAAAAATCACACAGCAAAATACCTATTTCTTTGTTATCTTCTACAATTAATATATCCAGCATCTTTCCTTAAGTATCCTTCCTTAAACTTCTTACTCCTTAAATGAAAATTCAAATATTCGATCTCCATTATACCATATCATAAGCCTGTATTTTACTCCTATTTTCACGACTGTTTATAGATGGTAGCGCATATTTAAAAAATTGACATTTCCTCATTTTCACATTATAATGTATATTACAATCGTAAGATTTAAGGAGGGGATTACAGATGAAAACATTGCCACAAATTTCAGAAGCCGAGTTTGAAGTGATGAAAGTCATATGGAAACACGCACCGATCAGCACCAATGAAATCACCGAAAAATTAACTCAAACTACAAAATGGAGTCCTAAGACAATACAGACACTGATAAAGCGGCTCGTAACCAAAGGGGCGCTTTCCTATGAAAAGCAAAGCAGGGTATTCGTTTATACGCCTTTAATAGAAGAAAAAGAATATATCGGGCGGGAAAGCCACTCTTTTCTTGAACGCTATTATGACGGAGATATTACAGCAATGCTTTCTGCCTATATCGAAGATGACAAACTTTCCGAATCAGAAATTGACATGCTTCGTTCCCTTCTTGCAAAGGGTTCAAAAGACAGGAGGAATTAATATGGCAAATTTTGGAATACGCTTTTTCCTATGTAATATTTTTATTTGCATTATCATAGGTTTTCTTATTATCGTAAAACGGGCATTTAAAAATTATTTAACCAGCCGGATGCAGTTCAATTTATGGTTTTTGCTGCTTGGAATTCTTGCAGTCCCGTTTGTTCCCTTTCGTCCGGCTTCTTTTATGCAGGTTCTCGCATTGCTTGGCGCATGGAAAAATGCGGTGTCAACAAACAAGGGGACGATTACCGAAGGCGTCCTGAATCCAAATACGTCCGGCGCTGTAAATCAGATAAATGATTTTGCACTTTCCGTCAGCAGGGAAACACCCTCCATGATTGGACTGATTTTGTGTGGGATATGGCTGGTTGGCATTCTGGCTATGATTTTATTAGTGATAAAATCCGTATCCCGATTAAACGCCATGAAAAAATCTGCGCTTCCTCTGCAGAACAAGACTGTCCGTATTTTATATCATAACTGTTTAAGGGAGATGAAAATAAAAAGAAAGATTCCCATTTACAGCGCTGCCTTCCTAAAATCGCCTATTATCGTGGGATTATTCAACCCCCGTATTTATCTTCCGATCCATCTTATATCGGATTTTAATGCTACGGATATGCGGTATATGCTGTTGCACGAATTACAACATTACAGGCACAAAGACGCACTGGCTGGTTTCTTTATGAACTTTTTCGGCGTACTCTACTGGTGCAACCCATGTGTCTGGTATGCACTGAAAGAAATGCGGAATGAACGGGAGGTTGCCTGTGATACATCCGTCCTGAAACTGCTCGATGAAAGTGATTATGTAAATTACGGAAATACGCTCATTAATTTTGCGGAAAAAGTTTCAATTACGCCTTTCCCTTTTGCTGCCGGAATCAGCGGAAGCATGAAGCAGATGCAGCAAAGAATTGCTAATATCTCCTCTTATAAAAACCCTTCTGTTTTCAGAAAATTAAAGGGATTTACTGCTTTTGTCACAATTGGCGTTATTCTTTTCGGGCTTGCCCCAATGCTCTCCACCTATGCCGCAGAGCAGAGCCGGTATGAGTGGCATATTCCCTCCGACAAGGTTTCCACGATGGACCTGTCCGCCTGGTTCCGTGGATATGAGGGCAGTTTTGTACTATATGATTTAAACGGCGATACATGGAAGGTCTATGACATGGAGCAAGCCACTTTAAGGACAGCCCCAAATTCTACTTACAAAATCTATGATGCGCTGTTTGGACTGGAAGAAGGTGTGATTACGCCAGATGATTCTTTCATGGCATGGGACGGAACAAATCACCCATTTGAAGCATGGAATGGAAATCAGGACTTACTTTCTGCCATGCAGTCCTCCGTCAACTGGTATTTTGAGGAAATAGATAAGCAGATCGATGCATCTGCCATTCAGAACTATATCCGAAAAATCGGATATGGGAATGAGATTGTAAATGCAAACCTTTCCGCATACTGGATACAAGGGGTGCTGAAAATCTCCCCGGTAGAACAGGTGGAACTTTTAACCGCCCTGCACAACAACCAATTTGACTTTGCTCCGGAGAATATAAATGCCGTAAAAAAATCTATCTGCCTTTTTTCAGCGGAAGGCAAAAACTTTTACGGAAAAACCGGAACCGGGCGTGTAGACGGTCAAGATGTGAATGGCTGGTTTGTAGGCTATCTTGAAACCGCTGGCAACACATACTTTTTCGCCACCAACATCCAGGCCGCTGAAAATGCCACAGGCAGTAAAGCATCAGAAATCTCCCTCTCCATCCTGTCCCATATGGGTATATGGAAACAATAACAATCTGATCCAATGCTCTCAAGCATGCAAAAAATGCTCCCTTTTTAAGTAGTCCACGCAAAATGCAGTTACTTAAAAGAGAGCATTTTCTATACCTCTTCTCTTTATCTGTTAATTGCTTTCTCTCTTTCTCACCATCAAAGTATAGAATCATCTGCTCATCTCCGGACAAAATAACTTCCACAGAGTCCTTATGCCATGTAACCTCCCATATGCTGCTGCGTATACTTCCGCCATCATCAAACAATTCAAAGCCTGCTTTGGATATTCTGCTTTTGCCCTCATAAAGAACCAGTCTGCCTTTGTTATTTTGTAATTCGACACATAGACAAAACTTCCCCAAAACACAGCGATTATAATAAAAGTGGCCGCCGCAAAGCCCAATATAAATTTCATTATCTTTTTCATTGTTCCATATCCCTTCTTTTTTCAACAGCAAGCGATACTCATAATTACTCTCTGCCAATCCGGTATTGGCATTCCGGTATATTTGAAATCCCATCATCCAGAATTTTATTTCCCAAATACTGAAAGCCGCCATCTGATCTATGACTTCATCTGCAATGACAACATTGGACGCACAGCCTTTATCTGAATTTTTATATAGCTCCCATATAAGCCCATCATTTTTTTGCAATCTTCTTCCGCTTCTGCCCTTTGCCTTACATCTATTGGAAGATTATAGCCTTTTTCCTCGTTATTGCCGTATACCCTCGCTGTCGCTGGAGCAGACTCTGGCATCCAGGGAGCCTTTAGGATTTCAATTAAGCCAGCTTTCCAAAACCTGTCTGTCTTTTCCAACAACATAACCGCTTCCTCCTCTCCCTTTTACATCTTCAACCATGCTAACAATCAAAATCGGATTTTCCTCTGTTCTATCTGCCGTAAAAATGGCAAACCATCCCAGTTCCGTACCGGAGGCGTCCTCTTTGGATACCTTGATTTCAGCTGTCCCGGTTTTCCCTGCCAGCAGAAGATCTTCCCTGTGTGCCGCATATCCCGTTCCATGAGAATCATTCACTACTTTTTTCAACCCTTCTAATACGATGTTTGTATGATCCACTGAAAAAGCATTTGGAATCCAATATTCGGCTTTCGTTTCCTGACTATATAAAAGATGCGGCTTTATTACATTTCCCTCATTGCAAAAAGCCGTATAAATACAAGCCAAGTGCAAAGGATTGATTAAAATCTGTCCCTGTCCATATCCGCTGTCTGCCAGTTGTATTTCCGTTTCAATATTTTCCGTATTAGAATATTGCGACTTGGCCATTACAATTTCAAATGGCAATTTTTCCTGAAAACCTAACCGCAGCAGAGAATCTTTCATTTCCTCCGCACCAATTTTCAATGCCGCTTTTGCAAAGTAAATATTATCGGAATAAATGATAGCGTTTTCCAAAACAACCGGATCATAAGCGTGGAGGGTTGTCACATGATACGAACCCCATGAATCGTCTTTCTGCCAGCTTAATCCTACATTTCCATAATCTTCATTGGGATCGACTGCCCCTGACTCTAAACCGATTGCCGCAGTAATCGGTTTAAAGGTAGAACCCGGACACCATACCTGCCGGAAGCGGTTATACATTGGTTTGTCTTCATCCTCATTCAATGCCGCCCATTTTTCGCTGGACAATCCCATGATAAAATCATTACTGTCATAAGAGGGTGTGCTTACCAATGCCAGCACTTCTCCTGTGTACGGATTCATCGCTGCCGAACAGCTTTTATCATTCTGAAATTGTTTATAGAAATCCTTTTGAAGTTCTGCATCTATGGTCAGTTTTATGTCTTTCCCATTTTCTACGATACGGCAGGCAAGCTCCTCTTTTTCGTTCCCATCCGAATCCACAATATAAATGCGACACCCGTCCTGCCCCTTTAATTCTTTCTCAAACAATCCCTCTGCTCCGCTTCTTCCAATCACACTGTTTGCCGTATAACCTTCTCCTGCGTGTGTTTCCAAATCCTCCGCCGTCACATTCTGAACATAACCAACCAGATGCGCCGCCGCATCTTTTAAGGGATATGACCTCACTTGAATATCAGAAATCATAACCCCCGGTATTTCCAATAGCCGCTGTTGCCTTTTATACTTTTTTAGCGCTTCTTTATCCGGCTCTAATGACATCAATTCTCTTTCTTCCACTTTTTGCAAGGTTTTGACCGGGACAAAAGACTCTTCCTTTACCCATTTTGCCGATAATTTCTTCTCTATCTCTTCCGGTTTCATACCCAACAGATCTGCTATCTGCTTTATAGAATCATCCCGATTTTCTAATCTTCCCGGCACAATCCCCACAGAAGACGCAGTGCCCTTCCCTGCAAGGACACGCCCATTCCTGTCTAAGATTTCTCCCCTCTTTGCCTGCGTAACTGACACCCGCACTTTATCCGTTTTTGATAACTCCGGATAAATCAGAGAATCCATCCATACCAGTTTGTATGTATCTTCGGTTTTTTGAAAAAACGCTTCGTTCTCAAAGCTAATCTTTCCAGCCACAGTATCAAAGTCTGTCTGGTACTGCACTACATTTTTTTCTTCTTTATTGCCGAATGGCACGTATGCCCCAGAGGGTATTAAGGTATACCCGGAGGGTGCTTCCATGTCGCAGGAAATAATCGTAATAGCCATATTTTGTACTTCTATCCCCTCATAAATGGCGGAATTACGCTTTACAAAATCTTCCTCGCTGATTTGCCCGGAGGCCTCCACATCTATCAACTGATACATCGCTGCATAATTCTGTTGCTGAATATAACCCATATATTTCAGCAAAACTTCTTCCGGTGTTGTCCTGTCTTCTCTTTTTCCAATGAATTTAGTTGCACATATGATTATTGCGCTAATTCCCATACACATCATAAGTATCCATAAGATTTTATTTTTTCTTTTCCTACACTTACTTTTCCTTTTCACATGAACCTCCATTTACTCTCTTTCTTATCTCTATCGTTTTTAATTCTTACACCAGTAAGATTTTCTTTAAATATTACACTAGTAAGATTTAAAAGTCAAGTAAATTATGTGCTGCTTATGATAATCTCACCACTTCCATAATCAATAGTTGATTCCGTTTCATTTTTGACTCCACAGAACATACCGACTGTCCTCATTTTAACATAACCCTGATATGTGTTCCAAACAAATTGCCTAAGCGACCGGAACAGAGGCGCCGCCTGGCGGGAAGACTGCCGGAAAATAAGGTCCCTCTTCCTGTCATCTCTGAAATCCCTGGACATTTAAACACAGAGACACTATGGCTTATCTCAGGGTTATACAAGTACACCGTAAAATAAATATCTGGTCATTCTGCTTGTCTAAATCCCCATGCGCACATGACAAATGTCCTTATCGTATAAAATATTAACTTGAACTGACACAAAGTTCCACAAAGAAATTACCTTTGTTTTCGCAACCGTAACCGTTATCTTCACACCACTTTGCATAGGCTCATAAACATCTTTTGCCTTGCTGTTTTTATCCGTCTTTGTCATGCAACATCGCTTATTTTTCCAATGCCGCTGATAAAAGCAAAGTGGCTTACATCAATCAACGACTTATTTCCGGAAAGGCAGAACAGAATTCGTCTCAAGAGATCCAGAGGGTTGCCTATTATCCGTTTTCTTGTTATAGCTTTTTTCTCATAGCAGGCATCTTCATATCCATCTGGAAGTAGTTTGCCTTAAAGCCTTATGAAACAAAACAGAGCCGACAAACTGTGATTTGATTTCACACGTTCATCGGCTCTGCGTCTGGCTCTGTGATGACTATTATTTTCAAATTTTCTGCTTCAACTAATGTTTCTTGTCTACATTTCGGACAATAAAGAGGATAATTTTTCAATATTGTATCTTCTCTGATTCTGTCACGGGTTTTATTGCCGCAAACAAGGCAACGTATCCAATCTGTTTTTAATTCCCTGCTTATTTAGTTCCATAAATATTTACCTTTTCAAACATTCCAAAATAGGTTGGATGTATTTCTTATCTGAAATATCATACGATTGAGAAATCATTTTTACCATTTCCTGTTCCGCTTCTGTTTTATCTTTTTTCGCCTTAAGCATTTTTATAAACATTTTCATCATAAGCTTTGACGAAGCAGACATTTTGTCATAATTAAATCCGCCTGGGCAATAAAATACACTCACTTTTTCCGATGCTGATTCATTAAAAATTTGTTTGAGAGTCTGCTCAATTTCCGGATTGTCTATTGGACTTCCTCCAACACAAAATGCAATCAGCTTCTTATCTGCCCATTTATCTATATTTCCCTTAAACCAACTAATTTTACTAATACTGCCTGCACAAGCCCAACCTCCAAAAATAATTGCTTCATATGTAGTCAAATCTTTCTTTTTTGCGGCTGACAATTCAAGGCAATCAGCCTTTGTTGCTTCCGCTATCCATTCTGCATAACGCTTTGTAAACCCTGTTTGTGAATTGTAAATTACGATTGTTTTCATCTGCTTAAATCTCCCTCTTTAATTTTCTATTGCGTTTTCAACAGCTTTTAAGATACATTTACTACGTACTGTAGCTCCCAATACTGTATCAACCTCTAACGATTGTTCGCTGATTACATCATTAACTATTTTTTCTGCCTTGCTACCTAATCCGTTTTCATGCTCAATAAGCTTTATATCTGTTATCTTATGTTCAGTAACGAACGCCTCAACCTTAACACGGACAGGTGTAACAGAATGTTCTCCAACATACATACCGTCTGAAATATTTGCGAGGTTTGGACTTAAAACTGCAATGCTATTCACATCATTAACAAGAACATTTAACACGACTTTTACACCTATGAAAACAAATAGTATTACACATACAAGTATGATTCCTATTTTCTTTTTCTTCATCAGTATTCCTCATATCCTAATGCCTGTTTCAAAAACGCTTCATAAGCAACTTCTTGTTGTGTATATATTTCATCCGTTGAAATTCCCGGTGTTGTTACAGAAAAGATAGCGCCAATGCCAATCGTATAAATCAGCATATTCAAATGTAACTGTTTCGCCTGCGCTACACTAATGTGCAATTCATTAGCAATAAATTCAGCAGTTTGCGGATTGGCTTCCGATTGGTACAAATCATTTAACGAAGAAATTCCTTTCCGTTGGTGTAAAATAAAAATCCTAAATAAATGAGGTTCTTCTTGTGCTAACTGAATATACGATTTTCCTGTGCTGCGAAACAAGTCATCTTTGTTAATATGAGCTGCCACATATTCCTGTATAAAATGATTGACCTGTTCAACCACATCTTGCCGTAAACCATCCATGTTTTTACAATAGCTATAAATAGGTTGTACAGAACACCCTATTTTTTCTGCAATATTCTTTACCATAACCTGTTCCATGCCTCTATTTCTCGCAATTTCAAAAGCGGTATTGACGACCATTTCTTTTGTAATTCTTTGTTTTGGCATTATGTGCCCTCCTTATAATCAAGTTATATAATCTATTTATATAACTTGATTATAATTTCTGAGAGGAAATTTGTCAATCTCTATAAACGAAATAGCGGCAAAGATTTTCTCTCTGCCACTATCCTGCCTATGCGTATATGATTTCCTTATTCACAATCTCTCTCTCACAAGCCCTTATGTTATGGAGCCGTCCTGTCCATTCTAAGGCGTTTTCTTCCTTTAGTTGTTTGTTATGCCCTGTGCCTGTTTCATGCCCTCTATGCGCCGTTCCAGGCGTTCCTGTGCCTGCCTGTCGATGTCGGCAAGGTAAGTGTTCAACCCGCCGCTTGTGAGAAGATTGGTGTATGTAACCTTGCAGTACTGCTTCAGATAATGCCGATGCCGCTGTCCCCATGTGCCTATCGGCTGTTCTTCTTCGGCGGATAAAACCATACACGGTATTAGTTAATCTCCTTGCCGCTCATATTTGCCGCCCAGTTCCTCAAAAATCGTCTTTGCCATTGTCTGTTACCTGCACATTCTTTTTTTATTTTGAATGTCCGCAAAATCTATCCTGCATCTGTAGGATAGATGAAATAGGTGAATTAGAGAATATCCATTATTCAAGGGTTTCCAATGCCCCGTCTGCTATGGCACTTTTTTCAAGTTCCTTTATCTTGGCTGCCAGTTCTTCCTGCTCGTTGTCATACCTTGTCGACAACATCTGAAAACGCTTTTCGGTCAGCAGTTCCCTTGTCAAATCCTCGTACAGTTTGGCATACAGGTTTTCAATCTCCTACACAAGCTGTTTACATTGCCTTAATTCCTTTTTCTGCTGTTCCCTGTCCGCTGACATTTGGAGATTAAGACGCTCCGCAATCTCTGTTACCATAGCTTTCCTGTCCGTCAATGCCTGTCCTGCGTGTTTCTGAATGTCCGCAAGCACAACTTCGTGAACCGTCCTCGCCTCAATGGTGTGTGCCGAACAACCCTCTTTCCCAAACTTGCGGTATTTGGTACAGCAGTAGAAAGTCTTGTCCAGTACGTTGTTCCGCTTTCTTTTCTGCTCGACTTTGGCAAGCATGGCACTCCCACAATCAGCGCATTTGATAACCCCTCGGAAGATGTTGTCATATCCGCTTGAACTTTCCCCAATAACGGGCGGTCTGCCGTCCAAAATCTTCTGTACGGTGTTCCAACGGTTCTGTTCGATAATCGGCTCATGCGTGCCATAGATGACTTCACGTTTGCATACGGGATATACTGTCTTTTCTTGGAACGCATGGTCTTAGTCGGTCTTTCCGCTACGGTAAGGTTTCCTGCATAGACGGGATTGCGTAAAATCTTGCTGACATAGGCGGTATCCCAGTCATACATTTTTTCCTCGTCAGTGTACCTCTCAAACATTTCCTTTTTAAAGAAACTCGGCTTTATGACCTTTTCCTTCCGCAAGCGGTTACAGATAGTGTGAAGCCCCACGCCCTCCTCGGCGATTGAGAAAATCAGTTCCACAATGGGGGCGGTCACTTCATCAATGACAAGGTGGTTATGGTCTTTCTCGTCTTTTTGATAACCGAATGGGGCGGTAGTAGCCATATACTTGCCCTGCATTTTCCTTGCGTGGAGTGCGCTCTTGATTTTCCTTGACGTGTCCTTTGCGTACATTTCATTGATGATGTTGCGGAATGGTGTAATATCCATTTGTGCGTTGTCTATGGAGTCCACCCCGTCATTGATTGCAATGTACCGCACGTTATGGTTAGGGAAAAATACCTCGATATAAGTACCCGTTTCAAGATAATTCCTCCCCAACCGTGACAGGTCTTTTGTGATGAGCGTTGACACTTCCCCGTCCTGTATGTCCTCAATAAGCTGTCGGAAAGCGGGGCGGTCGTAATTTGTACCGCTGTAACCGTCATCTATGTAAACACTCTTTTTGATACAATCTGATTTTGCCTTTGTACTTTTTGATTTTGCCCCTATACCTTTTGATTTTGCTTATACTTTTTGATTTTGCCCCGATGCAAAATCAAATTGTAGAAAAATGTATTTATTTATAGAAAATTTCGTAGTATAATCTTTTTAAGCAAATCAAGAGAGTTTAAGAAATTTCCTTGATGATTTTGAGTTTATATTAAGTAACCGCTTTTTGGGGAGGGGTCATATGTTATGAAAAAACAACTGATTCTATTCTTAACGCTGAGTTTTCTTTTGACGTTTGCTGCCTGCGGAACGTCCGGCTCAAATTTTGCTTCTGACAACCTGATTTCTATTACTGATTCTGTGACAGAGGTTGAGATTACGCACATAATCAGCGGCACTGAGTCGCAATGGACCGTAAATGGTGATGAGCTGGACACTTTGAAGAATTGGATTTTAGGATTGAATTACAGTATGGTTCAGTTTAAAGAAGGGCACTCTCCCGGCGACGAGGATGGCGGAGAAGCATATCGTTTCGATATGACAGGTGCAGACCATCCGGGCTTTTCTTACGTCATCAACGGACCAGACAGATGCTATCTTTTGATGGATGGAAACTGGTATTCGGTTTCCAATCCATCTAATCCCCCATAACAGAACCTCAATGGGAGGATCTGACCATTGAAAAGGTTAAATGGCTGGCAAAAAAAAGGTGATGCACTGTCATGGAGTGATTTTGAACCATATCGCCATACAGACATCGGTTCGGGACTATATATCTACTTCTACGAAATAGACGAAAAATATTGCCTTGTGATTGGCGGCGGAGATCTACAGGCCGCTCCCCTATATATCCGGCTGGTTTTGAAACCATACGACCATGAGTTTTTAGATGATAAAGCATATATTGAAATACGAACAGAAAATGTGGATGATTTTATAAACAGACAAAATAATTAAATTCCAGTTTGCCATTCAAACTCCCCCATTGCCGCATTTCTTGTTAATAACTTCATGAGCTGCCACAGATTCAGCCTCATCTGTTGTCGTAAAAC
>CAJUBQ010000106.1 GCA_910584595.1 uncultured Eubacterium sp. | reverse complement strand
ATGTTAGAAGCCCTTAGTATTCTGCTCGAAACACAGGCGGCGAAGCCGCAGCGGCACCTTTAGCTGCTGGCGTTAAGCCAGGGCGAATTAGGCGCAGCGTCCGTCTGGCGCCACAACTTAAATGCAGAATGCTTAGGGATTCTTACGTTCTGGAAACCGGAACAATGAGACAGGGCCGATTCCCTCATCCAGCGTCCGGGAGGCCCAAAAGCAACACTTTGTCTAAACGGTTGCTTTGTTACTTGTCCACCCCCGTGAATAGTAACATTCTGTTTGCATCTAAAGACATAATTTTACAAATTTATCTTGAAAAACAAATTTAATGTGCTAAAATAAATACATAGTTACCCCTGTTGTGCAAATATGAAACAATATCCCGTTTCCGGATATAAATGGTTAGCCAGGTTAATGAAAACCTTTCGTCAGCTACATTTGTTCGAAAACAAGAAGATTTTGGCGCGGAAGGGGGTGTAAAGCAGGCAAGGAGGAGTATGTAGATCATGTTAAAAAAGGAAAAAATAGAAACAAGACTTAAGAGGTCTTTTTTTGTTGTTTCATCAATCACTGCAGTTGCAGCGCTCATTGCATTAATTTCGGTAATGGTAATATCCGGCAGGTATTCGTATGCGTTAAATAATTATGGCTTTGCTCAGGGAGATATTGGGAGAGCCATGTTTGAATTTGCAGATATCAGATCTTCGCTGCGCGCAGCGATCGGCTATGATGAGCCGGAAGCGATAGAAGCTGTTGTAAAGCAGCATGAGCAATTAAAAACGGAATTTGAAGATAGTTTATCTCAAGTAGAAAATACAATTGTATCTAAGAGCGGAAGAGCAACTTATGATACAATTTTGGCTGAGCTGGAGGAGTATTGGAAGCTGGATACCGAAATTATGGAGCTGGGCGCCACAACCGACAGAGAGCTTTGTAAACAGGCGCAGGATATAGCTTTGAACGAGCTGGCAGGTATTTATAACAGCATCTATGAAGGTCTGGAAGAACTGTTGCAGGTGAAAGTAACAGAAGGAAATAAAATAGCATCTACGCTTTCCGTTTTGAAATGGATCTTAGCAGTTGTTATTGTAGCGGCAGTTGGAGCAGCAATGGCGGTATCTTTGCAGATCGGCAGTAAAATCGCAAAAGGGATCGCAGTTCCGTTGCAGAATCTGGGAGAACGTCTGGAGACATTTGCAGTCGGTGATTTGTCGGGGGATTTTCCGGAAATAGATACCGGAGATGAAGTAGAAGACATGGGAAAACATGTCATACATATGGCGGGCAATCTAAGTGCGATTATTTATGATATTGAAGAAGTATTAGGAGAGATGGCAGGCGGAAATTATACGGTCAGCTCAAAAATTAAAGAAAAGTATACCGGTGATTTTGAGAAAATGTATGGCTCAATGAAAGGGCTTAGAGATCAGATGACAGAAACGTTATGTGCGATCGGGGAGACATCCAGTCAGGTAAACTCCGGTTCGAATGATGTTGCTGCCGCATCCCAGAATTTGGCAGAGGGTGCAACCGAGCAGGCTGGTGCGGTACAACAGCTTCATGCAACGATTAGTGATATCACAGGAACGATGCAAAAAAGCGCGCAAAATGCAGATGAATCTTATCGGAAGGCACAGCATTACGCAAACGAGGCGGATAACAGCCGCGAAGAGATGAATACGCTGATGCAGGCGATGGAACGTATCAATGATGCATCGACAAGAATCGGGGATATTATTTCTGAAATCGAATCGATTGCGTCGCAGACGAATTTACTGTCGTTAAACGCTTCGATTGAGGCGGCCAGAGCCGGTGAATCAGGACGTGGATTTGCGGTAGTGGCAGCACAGATCAGAGAGCTTGCAGATCAAAGTGCAAAGGCTGCAGTTGATACAAGGAAGCTGATCGAAGGCTCTGTGCGGGAAGTGGAATTGGGCAATCAGGCTGCAGAACGCGCATCTACTGCAATATCAGGTGTCGTGGATGGAATTAAGCAGATCGCAGATTTTTCTAAAAATCTTAAGACGATGGTGGAAGACCAGGCTGAGGCGATGCGTCAGGCGGAAATGGGTGTAAACAAGATTTCAGAAGTAGTATCGACAAATGCTGCAACAGCGCAGGAAGCTTCTGCAACAAGCCAGGAATTGTCTTCGCAGTCGATTGTATTAGACGATTTGATCGGACAGTTTATTTTGAAAAAAAGCAATGAAAATGTACAAGGGAGCAATCTGATTCCTGTAGAATCATAAAAAGCATGATCCGGCAGCTGTGTTTTATAAAACATAGCTGCCTTTGATTTACCAAAACGAAGGAGATGAAATATGGAACGATGTCTGTTTTGTGCATCCGCAGGTTTGTTTTTAGCATCCGCAATTTGGGTATGGTATACACGTGTCCATATGCGAAGACTGATGGAACATATGAACGCAATGTTGGAAGATGCTGCGGATGGCAGATTTCAGGAATCCGTCTATGACGAAAGTATGCTTTCTTCTGTAGAAACAAAGCTTGCGCATTATCTGTCTGCATCTGAGGCGGCTGCTAAAAATATGTCAGAAGAAAAAGAAAAAGTCAAACAGCTCATCGCGGATATTTCTCATCAGACAAAAACGCCGGTTGCAAATTTGCTGTTGTATGTGCAAATGCTGGAAGAAAAAGAGCTGCAGCCGCAAGAGCAATCGTTTGTTCAGGAAATCAGCAGGCAGGTGCAAAAGCTGAATTTTCTGACGGCTTCACTTGTAAAAGCATCCAGGCTGGAAACAGGAATGATTGTGCTGCATCCGAAATGGGACTTCATTTCTCCGATGCTGGAAGAAGCCGCCAGCCAGGTTGCAGCAAAGGCGGCATGTAAAGGACAGACAATGGAGCTTGCGCTGCAAGATAATTTCTGTGCATATTTTGACAGAAAGTGGACGGTGGAAGCAATTTATAATCTTGTGGATAACGCAGTCAAATATACGCCGAACGGGGGAAAAATTAAAATTTCATTGACAAACACGGAATTGTTTGCACGTATTGAAATTGCGGATACGGGAATTGGAATCACAGAGGATGAAACAGCCAGGATTTTCCAGCGGTTTTATCGTGGGACGGACGTCTGTGGGGAGGAAGGCATCGGTATTGGATTGTATTTGGCAAGGCAGATTCTTGCGGGAGAAAACGGGTATATCAAAGTAAAATCTGAAGTAGGAGAAGGTAGTTCTTTTTTTGTATATTTGCCATTGCAGCGATAGGAATCTTCCATAGAGAATCATCAGCCTGCAATAAAGAAATCAGGAGGTTTTACATTTGAAAAAGATTATGGTAGTAGAGGATGATAAGGCGCTTTGCAACGGGATTTGTCTTGCATTAAAATCAGAAGAGCTTTTTTTTCTGCCTTGCGGGACGATACGGGAAGCAAGAGAGACTGTGGGTCAAAATGTATGCGATTTAATCATCTTGGATATTCATCTTCCGGATGGAAACGGTATGGATTTTTTAAAGGAAATCCGTGAAGCGTCGTCTGTTCCGGTTATTTTGCTGACAGCAAATGATATGGAAACCGATATTGTGGCAGGACTGGAGTCCGGGGCAGACGATTATGTGACAAAACCGTTTAGTCTGGCAGTGCTGCGGGCAAGAGTACATACGCAGCTGCGCAGGTTTTATACAAAACAAAAAGAGGTCATCCGGTTCGGCGAATTTACGTTTGACTTTTCTGATATGAAATTTTGCAAAGGGACTGTCGAATTGGAACTGAGTAAAACGGAGCAGAAATTATTAAAGGCGCTTGTTCAAAATCCGGGTGTTACGATAGAACGTGCAACGCTGGTCGACCGTATTTGGACAGATGGTGCAGAATATGTGGATGAAAATGCGCTTTCTGTAACGGTGCGGCGTCTGCGTGGCAAATTGGAAAAGGATCCGTCCAGACCGCAGTATATCAAAACGGTGTATGGGTTAGGATATGTATGGACCGTGGATGAGAAATAAAAATGGCAATCTTTCAAAACTGTTAGATTTTATGATAGAACGGAAAGAATATGGAAAGATTTCTATGCTATTATCTGTATGATAGAAAACCAATACAGGAGGGCATAATATGGCAATATTAGAAACAAAAAATCTGGAAAAAGTATATGGCGCCAAAGAAACGGCAGTTCATGCGCTGCGGCAGGTAAACCTTACGGTGGAAAAAGGGGAATTTGTCGCGGTGGTGGGCACATCCGGCAGTGGGAAATCTACATTGCTTCATATGCTGGGCGGGTTAGACCGTCCGACTTCGGGAGAAGTGATTGTAGATGGGAAATCTATTTTTTTATTCAAAGAGGAAGAACTGACAATCTTTCGTCGCCGGAAAATTGGTTTTATTTTCCAAAGCTATAATCTTGTTCCGGTTTTGAATGTCTATGATAATATCGTGCTGCCGATTCAGCTGGACGGCAATGAACCGAATAAAAAATACATAGACTTGATGATTCGGGCGCTTGGCCTGCAAAGTAAGCTAAATAGTCTTCCGAATAACCTCTCGGGCGGACAGCAGCAGCGGGTGGCAATTGCAAGAGCGCTTGCTACGAAACCTGCAATTGTACTGGCCGATGAGCCGACCGGAAATCTGGACAGCCGTACGAGCCAGGACGTGATGGGGCTTTTAAAGATTACGAGTCAAAAGCTGCGGCAGACAATTGTTATGATTACTCATAACGAGGAGATTGCACAGCTGGCCGACCGTATCATACGGATAGAAGACGGCCGTATTTTGGGAGGTGGGCAGTCATGATTCGGGTAAAAAATCAAAAGGTCATCACAAAGCTTTCAAAGCAAAGCCTGCAGGCAAACCGTGTGCGGAATATCGTAGCGGTCTTTGCAGTTGCACTTACGTCATTGCTGTTTATGACGTTGTTTACAATTGCAGGAACGATGGTGTATACATTTCAGCAGGAGACGTTTCGGCTGGTAGGAAGCAGCGGGCATGGTTCGTTTAAAGATCTGACGCTGGAGCAAAAAGAGATTCTGGAAAAAGATGCCATGATTCAGGAGTGTGGCGGAAGGCTGTTTCTTGGTGTGGGAAGCGGTGAAAAGTTTCGCAAAGTTCATGCGGAGTTATCCTATATGGAACCGGGCTATTTAAAAAGGAGTTTTTGTACTCCGCAGCAGGGGAGAATTCCGCAGGAAGGTACAAAAGAGATTGCCTGTGATACGAGAATTTTAAATTGCATCGGCATACAGCCTGACATTGGGGCCAGGCTTACCTTTACCTATGAAGTGGGAGGCATGGAAAAGACAGAGATAACAGATACTTTTATTTTGAGCGGATGGTGGGAATACGATCAGGCTGCCCCAGCAAGTATGGCAATCCTGCCAAAGTCTTATGTGGAAGAAATGGTAAAGCGTTATCCGCGCAAAGAAGGCGACATGATGGATATGACCGGAACGTGGACGCTGGACATTATGTTGGGCAGCAGTATGCATATCGGAGACGATATGCAAAAAATATTATACCGCAACGGGTTTTTGCCGGCGGGAGAAACAGAGGAATCCGAAGAAAATACGATCAGTATCGGCGTCAACTGGGCTTATGCAGGTGCGCAGCTGGCAGCAAATGTAGATCCGCAGATGGTCATTGCTGTGCTTGTGATACTGATACTCATTGTTTTCACCGGATACCTGATTATATATAATATTTTTCAGATATCAGTAAGCAACGACATCCGTTTTTATGGCCTGCTGAAAACGATTGGCACAACCGGAAAGCAGATTCGGTGCATGATCCGCAGACAGGCGCTTTTTTTGTCTGCTGCAGGGATTCCAATAGGGCTGGCAGCCGGAAGTGCGGTAGGCATGGCGCTTGCGCCGGTTATCTTATCGGTAACGAGCGTCAAAAACGGTAAACGCATGATGAGTCCTTGGTTTTTTCTTGTGTCAGCTCTGTTTTCACTGGCGACGGTTTATCTGTCTTGTGCAAAACCCGGACGGATGGCGGCAAAGGTTTCTCCGGTGGAGGCGGTACGCTACACGGATGTATCCTATATAAGAACGCCAACAGGGATGAAAAACCGAAGACAAAAGAGAAGCAGGGCGGGAGGAAAACCATTTCGCATGGCATGGGCAAATCTTGGAAGAAACAAAACAAAGACAGCGCTTGTCGTAATTTCTATGGCGTTAGCGGTCATATTGTTTCATAGTACTTATTCCATTGCCAGAGGATTTGATATGGAAAAATATTTAAGGCCCAAAATTGTTTCTGATTTTATTTTAGGAGAAGCTTCTTATTTTCAGGTAAATAAAAACTGGGGAGAGCCGATATTGCCGTCCGTACCGGAAGAAGACATCAGCAAAATACAAAAAGGCGGGCAGATTACAGAAAGCGGGCGTATTTATGGACACCGTTTTAACATTTCTGTCTATACTCCAAAAGAGGACTATAGGAATCAAAGGCGTCATATGTTTTATGCTACCGAAGATGATATTAAGGAGTATATGCAATATGCGGCAAAAGATGGGAAAGGGAATTATGCGGCGGATGCAAATATATACGGTATGGAAGATTATCCGCTTAGCCGGCTGCAAGCGCTGGATGGGGATTTGGAGGACTTGTATGATCCAGGCCAGCGTACGGTTGCTGCAGTCTATTTAGTGGATGATTATAACAGTCCGATCGAATATTCTCAATGGGCAAAGGTCGGTGATACAATTACCATACATTATGTGTATGAATGGGAATATTTTGACGATGAGACAGGACAGCAGATTTCAAAAGAAGAGGCATTGCGCAAAGAACGCCCGGTCCGAGCCGAAGAGAAAGAGTCGGCAGATATGGAATATCGGGTAGCAGCCTGCGTTGCAGTGAAAAACGCTATGTCTTACCGCGGTTACAGTGGTTTTGAATATGTAATGAATGCACAGGTTTTTTCTAATGACAGTCACACCTCGGACATCATGACCTATCTGTTTAACACAACAGAGGAAAGCAACGCATCGATGCAGACTTATCTGGAGAACTATACGAATAATGTAAATCAAAATCTGGATTTTGAATCCAGGCAGAAATATGTGCAGGCATTTGAGAGATACCGCGATATGTTTTTGCTTATGGGTGGTGCATTAAGCTTTGTTGTCGGCATGGTCGGCATTTTGAATTTTTTTAATGCGATACTGACGTCGATTTGCACCAGGAGACGGGAATTTGCTGTGCTCCAGTCCATTGGAATGACAAACAGGCAGTTAAAGAAGATGCTGATGAGCGAAGGTCTTTTGTACGCAGCGGCGGCAGTGGTCGTATCGGTAATGTGCACCTTGCTAATGTCTCCGATCATGGACCGTGTGGTAGGCGGAATTTTCTGGTTTGTTACGTACCGGTATACGATGGCGCCAATTTTGATCCTGATTCCAATTTTCATGGCATTCGGAATGGTTTTGCCGCTTTTTAGTTATCGAAAGGCGCTGCGAAGGTCTGTGGCAGAGCGTTACTATTAACGGGTCAGGAACGCGCGCTAGCTGCGCGTTCCGTAAGAACATGATTCAGGAGTGAGGGGCGATTTTGCGAAGCAAACTTTCAATATCGCCCTGAATCGTTACTATGAGCGGCCCCAGGCCATGAATAGTAACGGCAGAGCGGCTTAAGGAGAGTGAATTGTCATAGAGTGATTGAATCAGCCTGATATATATGCTATACTGTATGCAGCTTGTTAGAAGAACGGATGGACGACGGGTGATATATGAATGAAGATATTATATGTGGAATATATTTATGATAGACGAGCGGAGCTTGTGCTGTTGGAAGATCATACGGTAAGGGTAATATATGACGGTGCAGTCATTAGTGAATCCGGCGGTGAGACTTGGCTGAATTTGGATGGAATTTATAAGATTTATCTTGAGTTTTGCGTAGAGGAATTTTTCAAAGAGCGAGAGAGACGGGAAGAGCAGGAGCAGTTTTATAAGGATGCAGGGAGATTGGGATGGATAGATATATCTTGATGTTTGAAGATTTAAAACTGGCATTGTTCAGTGTCTCGACGGATGCTGATCTTGTAATGGAGCTTGTTATAAATCCGGCATGCAGTCATTATCTGCCGGTGGGTATTCATAAGAAAGAGCAGTTAAAGAAATGGATTCAGGACAGGGGGATACCGGTTACAAGAGACAGTATTGCAAAAGATCTGGAGAAATCCGGCATCAGTCCATTTAAATTGATGTTGTTAAATTGTGATTTATCATTAACGGATCATTATTGGATTTGCAGACAGAATGAGCATTTTTTATGGAAAGATATCAACTTGTATACAAATCCGTTTCGGGCTTCGTTTTCTTTGGATATCCAAGATGAAATCGAAAGTATTGTATCCAGAACAAATTTCATTCCAAGCTCATCGTTAAAGGGTGATTTAAAGAAAAAGTGGATAATTGATGAAGAGGGTATTCGCAGGCTGGTGAAAGGAAATTATGGGATTTCCTGCAGACAGAGTTTATGTGAAGCGCTAGCATCAAAGGTTCATAAAATGCAAGGAGCGCTGCATACACCTTATCATCTGATAAAAATCAGCTCAGGCGACAGTCAGATTATAGGCTGTGAATGTCCATGCTTTACAGATATTTCCACAGAGTTTGTAGCGGCAATTGATATTGTTGCAAATGAAAAAAAACCAAATGAGCAGTTATGGTATGAGTTTTATATCGCAATTTGTGAGAAGCATGGATTGTATATACGAGATTTTATGGATTATCAGATATTGTCAGATTTCTTAATATCAAATACAGACAGACATTTGAACAATTTCGGGATTATACGTAGTACAGATACATTAAAGTGGCTGCATGCAGCTCCTATTTTTGACAGTGGAAACGCAATGTTTTACCAGGCAGGATATATACCAGAAGGAAAAGAGCTGTTAAAGATACAGGTAACATCTTTTTGCGATACAGAGGTGAAGCTGTTAAAATGTGTAAAGAACAGGGGAATTTTAGATCTTACGAAATTGCCGGACGATAATTTCTTATATGAACTGCTGAAAAAGGATGTTTTGATAAAAGATGAAATAAACGAAAGATTAGTAAATGCTTACCGTGAAAAGATTCAATATTTGAGTGATTTTCAAAACGGTGCAGATTTATGGGATTATAAATATCAGAAACGAATATAATAATCAAAAAAGAGGGGTGTAAAACAATGGATGATAAGCTGGATGTATTAATTATAGGAAGTGGTCCGGCAGGACTTAGCGCGGCAGTGTATGCGAAACGGGCAGGTTTAAACGCGCTCGTAATCGAAAAGGAATATCGCGGCACCGGACAGATTGCCGAAAGCGATCAGGTGGATAATTATCTGGGGCTTCCAAAGATCAATGGCTATGATTTGGGAGAAGCATTTTTAAAACATGCGCAAGAGTTGGGTGTACAGTTTCAGGAAGGTGTGGCGGATATTTTTCAGAAAAATGAGGATGGATGGACGGTGCATTTTGCAGATGGGCAGGCGATAAACACGAAAACGGTTATTTACTGTGCAGGTGCCGCGCACCGCCGTTTAGGCGTAGAAGGGGAAGAGGAGTTTGCCGGAAAGGGAGTCTCTTATTGTGCAGTCTGTGACGGCGCGTTTTACAGAGGAAAAGAAACAGCGGTCATTGGAGGCGGAGATACGGCTTTGGGAGATGCACTGTATTTATCTGACTTGTGTGATAAAGTCTATCTGATTCACCGTCGGGAGCAGTTTCGGGGAGCGGCGTCTTTTGTACAGCAGCTGCGGGAAAAAGAAAATGTGGAAATACTGACAAGCGCTGTGCCGTCAAAAATAGTTGGAGAACAGACGGTGACAGCGCTGGAATTAAAAGATGGCAGGTCGATTCCAGTAAACGGTGCATTTGTGGCAGTTGGTATGCAGCCGCAGACAGAGCCGCTTTTGGGGGTTGTGGATTTAGATGAGGCCGGATATGTCATTGCGGATGAAACAGGAATTACTTCTGAACCTGGTTTTTTTGCGGCAGGCGATGTACGTACAAAAGCGCTGCGCCAGGTTGTGACAGCGGTTTCGGACGGAGCAAACGCGGCAGTTTCAGCTATGGAATATATTAGGAATATCTTCTATGAATAATTTTCAGGAAATGTGGGATTTTGATGTGCGGGAAGGTGTCGATTTTTGCATTGCAACCGCGTACATCCTTTAATGCAGACCAGAGTACAGAATTTATTAAAGGAATTTTTAATGTCGTTTTTGCCAAAAGAAGAGAGACTAAAATGCAGTATTTTTGAAATGAACTGTTATTACATCATGTTTGAAAAAAATTGAAAAGGCAGGAAAACTCATATGGATCAGAAGTTAGACCGGTTAAGACGGAATCTTGAAAAATACGATCAGCTGGCAGTTGCATTTTCAGGCGGCGTCGATTCTGCGTTTTTATTAAAAACGGCATATGATGTATTAGGCAGCCGCGTACTTGCAGTAACGATAAAGTCGGTTATTTTTCCGCAGCGGGAAGAAGATGAGGCCGCTCAGTTTTGCGTCAGGTATGGGATTCGTCAGATCGTGTGTGAATTGGATCAGATGGATATTCCGGGATTTGCGCAAAATCCGAAAGACCGTTGTTATTTGTGTAAGCGTAAAATGATGCAGGCGATTGTTGCTGCTGCAAAAGAACAGGGAATTTTATATGTAGCGGAAGGATCGAATGTGGATGATGACAGCGATTATCGTCCGGGCCGTCTGGCAGTTTTGCAAGCCGGCGTTTTAAGTCCGCTGCAGGAAGCGGGATTGACAAAGGCTGAAATACGTGCGTTATCCAGACAGAACGGGCTTCCTACGTGGAACAAGCAGTCTTTTGCATGTCTTGCAACCCGATTTGTTTATGGAGAGCAGATGACCAGAGAAAAACTGACAATGATCGACAAAGCGGAGCAAAAGCTGCTGGATCTTGGATTTATGCAGGTGCGGGTGCGGATACATGGACGGATGGCAAGGATAGAAGCGCTGCCGCAGGAAATGGAACGTTTCATGCAGGAAAACGTACGAAGCTGTATTACGAAAACGTTTCAGGAGTATGGATTTACTTATGTGGCGTTAGATCTGCAAGGGTATCGGACAGGCAGTATGAATGAAGGGGTCGTCTGATAATAAGGTGCAGCATTTACAGAGGATATCATTGTTTACATATAGGAACAGTTTAATGAGTTTCGGAATTGTTACCTGCCTATGTGTAAGAGAGGGGGAGAACAGATGAAACGCGTATTCACAGGATTATTAATGCTTATGCTGATTGTTGCAGAACCATGCCGTATCATGGCTGCAGCTGCATCGGTATCTGATGCGGTTCCTATACGGAACAATTTTGTATCTGATACAAAAGAGGGAAGGACGGGCTGTAATGTTTTTTCTGTAGAGATTCAGGGCAGTACCGCGAACGTATCTTTGGAATCTGTTGTGGATGCTGTGCTTTTTGTTGCTGTGTATGATGAAGAAGGGACGGAAATGATTACTTTTGGCAGGACGGATGTGTCTGCGCGGCAAAAAGAAGCAGTAGTTGAAATAGATGAAGTTGAAGGGCAGAGTATTCCTAAATATTTTTATGTAAAGGGAGTATTACTGGAGAAAGAGACGCTTCGTCCGTTATGCAAAGCTTATGAAACGCCTGTTTATACAAAAGGCATGACACAGGTGCAGGCTCCGGTTTTGTCTGATGATACGATATCCTGTCCATTGGATGAAGAGGGAATGTCCGGAAACCTGAATCTGGAAATACATCCTTGTGTAAAAATCTATGCGTCTGATGCGTATCAGTATGCTGAAATCAGGATGGATTATAGGATGAATATAACCGGGTTAAACGTATCCGGAGCCGGAGAACATGTCGTGCGGCTTCCCCAAATGACCGCTTTTCCGGCAGGAGCAGAGCTTGCATTGACAGTATCGGCAGACAGTCCGGCGCAGTTAGATGCGGTATGTTCGGGAACAATTGGATATGCGGTGCAAAATGACATAGGGATACATAATTTGACAGATGTGCCTTTTATCAAAGCGTTTCAGGACGGGGAAGGGAGTGTAAGCATTGGGATTACCGCTGATTTTGCAGGTTTGGAGCTTCAAGATACAGCGGGTACCTTGTTGTCTTTAAAAGCAGCCGTAGGCGGAAAAATATGTGCACAGTCCAGTTAAGCCGCAGTGAAATGACTCTTTTAATGGATGATAAGCTTGGCATATTACCGGATGTGAAACGGAAGGGTTATGTATTTACCGGATGGTATACACAAAAAGAGAACGGTAAGAGAGTGGAAGAAAGTACTGTTTTAAACGCTTCTATGACATTGTATGCACATTGGAATCAGGTGGCAAAACCTGAGCAGGTAACAAAACTTTCTTTAAAGAATCAGGGAGACGGACAGGTGATGGTTCGGTTTCAGTCGGTGGATCAAGTGCAGGGGTATGAGATTTTATGTTCTGCGAATAAGAAGTTTACAGCAAAAGCATCCCGAAAGAAGCTGATTCATCCAGATTCAGATATAGAAAAGACGGTTGTCAGGCTGAAAAAGAACAAAACCGGTTATGTTATGGTGCGAGCCTATCGGACAGATTCTACCGGCAGTAAAATTTATGGTAAGTACAGCGCTGTGAAAAAGATAAAAGTGTGACGTTTGCTTTTAACGATTCGAGCGTTATTTATATACAGTTCCTTAGATTATGGAGTCATAAAAGATATGAAAAAAACAGTTTTATGCTATGGAGATTCTAATACATTTGGTTATAATCCGGTCAATGGTCTGCGCTATCCTTTGGATGTTCGCTGGACCGGCAGACTTGGCCGGATGCTTGGTGATGGCTGGCAAGTCATTGAAGAAGGCTGCAATGGCAGAACAACGATCTATGATGATCCTGTCGACGGCTGGAAAAACGGACTGGATTATTTGCGTCCATGCTTAAATTCTCATAAACCGATCGATGTTGTGATTTTAATGCTTGGCAGCAATGATTTAAAGCAAACGTTTTGTTTATCCGTGGAGGAGATTGCAGCCGGAGTACAGACTTTTATAAAAGTTATTCTGTCTTTTACATTAGAAAGACAAGGCTTTCAGCCCAAAATCATCCTTGTGTCTCCTCCCGAAATAGGGCCGGATATCATACATTCACCGTTTGGATATGCGTTCTCAGCAGATGCTTGTGCAAAATCCAAACAATTTCGTGTATATTATCAACAAATTGCAAAACAAACAGGATGTATATTTTTTGACGCGGCACAATACGTCCGGCCATCAGATATCGATTCCCTGCATCTGATGCCGGATGCACATGCTGTTTTGGCTGAAAAATTAGTGCAATGTCTTTATAACAGTTTATGAAACAAATAACCCCGGTTTTCTTTTATACTTTTATAAGGAATCCGTATAACATTTTCCTTAGAGCTGTTTTCATAAATACAAACTTCTGCCTGGCCTCCGATGCCAGGCAGTTTTTCATAACCTCCAAAAATGATATAGATATCTCCTTTTGCATGATTTTTGCTCAAAAACTGTTCAAATGCTTTTCGATCCACATATACAAAGCTGTCATCATAGGAAATCATCTTGCTTAAGGTTTTTGTGTCGCTGGAAATGAAAGAGGCTTCTTTGTCATATTGAAAGATCATGATATCATTGCTTTCACTATAGTGCGCATAAGAGTGCATTTGTACAACGAAAATGGTTATCAAAATTGCAAAAAAAGTACCTGCTGCCATACCAAGGCTCCATCGTTTTCGGTAAGGACAAAATCGGGCAATCTTCTCCATCCGCTGCTTCATTTCTGCAAAGTCATTTTCTCCTGCATATGTAAAAGCGGGAGGGATGCGCTCTTGTCCGAAGCGCAGAATTTCAATGCTTTTTAATAATATCATCGCATATTCATAGGGCATCTTCCCGCTATGTTGTATGCACACCTTATCGCAGATATCTTCCATATCAGCTCTGACGTTTTTCAGACAAATAGTCAAAAATGGGTTGATCCATAGCAAACAGCGCAGCACATCCCATGCAAATCCGCACCATAAATGTCCCAACCGGATATGTGTCCGTTCATGCTGTATAATTACCCTTAGCTCTTCCATGCTGTAATTTTCTGCCATCACTTTTGGTATCATGATTTTGGGCCGAAACAAACCGACTGCAAATGGGGTTATATTCATATCGGTAATCAGGATGTCAGGATTCTCAGTAACAGCTGTGTGCATCCTGGCAATAGTTTTTTTTAGACGCAGACGTTTACCAAATATGCAAACGGCAGCTGTTAAAATGCCCGCCATATATATGCGGTCAAACCATAAGAAAGTCATGGTGCCTTGTGTCATCCGCCATGTCGCGTTCCGTATGAACTTATTTTCATAAAAAATCCGTAACCTTCCGAGAAATGGGATGACTGCAAACCATGTCCATAACATTCCCCTTAAAAAAATGTGTGCTGACAAAATCGTTTTCCGAATCAGCATTACAATCCCAAGCAAAAGAAAAGAAAAAGCCGCACATCGTACAACCTGTGTTGTAAAATAGACTGCATAAAAATCCATCATACCAACAAACCATGTCCAATCGAACAAAACAGATACCTCCCTTTCTCTTAATGGCCTTTTTCATTACCTGTCAGTTTATATATCGGTTAACATTCCTGGATCAACGATAACTTTTGCGCCCGTGAAATGCACATTTTTTTTCTTTTACAGTATACTATATCAAATCCACATACGGGGGTCTTTTTATGAATTTGAAAAGACATCTTTTCTCACTTCTTATCATCACTGCGCTAACAGTGTGCATACTTGCCGGATGCGGTAAAAAAGATGCAGCTCAAAACTCCAAAGACCAAAATTCTTCCAATGAAACTCTCAACAAATCGGATGCCGATCACTTAGAAGCAGGAAAAAATTCATCAGCATCCGATAAAGCATTGACAAAAATTACATTAAATGAAGTCGCACACTCCATTTTCTATGCGCCTATGTATGCTGCTATCGAAAACGGTTATTTTGAACAAGAGGGCATTGATCTGGATCTGGTCACCGGGTTCGGTGCGGATAAGGTTATGGCTGCGGTCTTATCCGATGAAGCTGATATTGGATTTATGGGACCGGAGACGACAGTCTATACTTATAATGAAGGCTCTGCAGACGCTATTGTAAATTTCGCACAGTTAACCCAGCGCGCCGGCAATTTTATCGTAGCGCGCGAACAAAAAGATGATTTTACGCTGGCTGATCTAAAAGGCGTCGAAGTGCTTGGCGGACGCGCAGGCGGTATGCC
>CAJUBQ010000105.1 GCA_910584595.1 uncultured Eubacterium sp. | reverse complement strand
GGAGTAAATATCCCCTGATACAATTAGTCTAAATACCAAGCAGACACTACACTAGAGCGTGTTTGAAAAATGCTTTCTGTGAGATGTGCTTCACACTTTGTGGAGAGTGCAGATCGCAGGAATGATTTTTCAAACACGCTCTAGGGTTGCTTTCTATGAATATAAGCTTTAAAAGATGAAAAATTGCCGGTAACAGCTTTTTTTTATCTTTTAAAGCTTTTTATATTTTGTTAATGGTTCTAAGTCGTATACAATACTTTAAAAGCAGGTATGTATCTAAAGGCAGGTATGTATTTAAAAACAGATATGTATTTAAAAGCAGATACGTATTTAAAAGCAGATATGTATTTAAAAGCAGTTTGTTTTATGGAAGAAACAGTTCATTCTTTTTATTATCACTGCAGACTTTTTTCAATTTTATGCTGCCGGCTGCAAGTAATACTTTGCTGACATTTCGGGCTTTCTGTGGACAGATAGTGATACAGCGCATACAGGATATGCATGTTTTTGTGTCTGTTTTAGATGGGTCATCCATGGGAATCGCTCCTACAGGACATGCTTTTGCACAAAGACCGCAATGGGTGCAGGATTTTTCGGTTTGCGGTTTCATAGGGACCCCGTTGTATTCCCGATAAGGGCGGTTTCCGGGCAATTCTAAGTGTGCGGATAATGTACCTGATTTCATTTTCGAACGAATAGTTTCAGCAAAAACAGCAAGCTGTTTTCCGTCCTGCAGATTAGGACGGCCGCTGGCATACTGGTGCATAATGGAGTGCTCGGCAATTGCAGCGATACCGGCAATACAGGTAAATCCACATTCGGTTAAGATATCTTGCAGTTCTGCAAAAGTATCGTCATAGGCTCTGTTTCCATATACAACAATAAGGATGGCAGCTGCTCCGTTTCCTTTCATCTGAGATAACCGTGATATGGCGATAGCGGGAACTCGTCCGCCATAGGAAGGGACGGATATAATACAAACATCTTCCGGATGAAAAGAACATAAAGAAAAATCGCTGCTGCGGTCAGTGAGGTCAATATAGACGCTTTTTGAGCAAAATGATGTTGTGAATAAGTCTGAAACTTTTTTAGCGCCTCCTGTAGGGCTGAATACAATCTGATAAACGGCCATAGTATTACTCCTTTTCATGTATTTGTTTATGCAAATGAATGCGTGTGGTGTAGGATGATTCGTTGGTATGAAATATTGTATCATGCGTAAGTGGTGTTTGCAATATTGACGTTTGTATCAGGAAACGGGTGGTTTAAATACAGATAGCCAAGATGACAAGAACCTCAGCAAAAAGAATCTGCAGAAATTAGTTTTTGCTATGACTTTTTAGAATATATTTCATATGATGAATATAGAAAAAGAATATGTGTCAGGAGAATCTTATGCCGGATTGTCAGGAAGCGGTTTATTCCAACGATTATTATGATTTTATAGCATCAAAGGAATACATGGAAGATGTACCTCCGGGTGATTATTGTGTGCAGGATTTAGATGAAGATTTTGTGGCAGTTTATTATCAAATGGAAGGAGAAAGCGGAAAACTAAAAGCGGGAGAATTTTCTTATGGAGTAATTCCAAAATGTTTTGGACTGTTAAATAATGTGGCATTAGGAGAGAGCGGCATTTTAAAAGTCAGAGATCAGCCGAATCTGGCGCTGACAGGACAGGGAGTTTTGCTTGGATTTATCGATACGGATTTTGATTATACAAATCCACTGTTTTGTAATACAGATGGTACGACACGCGTAGAACGCATCTGGAATCAGGAGGATCGCAGCGGGATGCCGCCGAAAGGATTTTTGTATGGGACAGAGTATACAAGAGATCAGATCAATGAAGAGCTGATGGCAAATCGTGATGCTATGACTGCAAAAATACCGTACGCAGATGGTCATGGCACGTTTCTGGTAGCACTTGCAGCAGGATCGGAAGATTTTGGCAATCAGTTCAGCGGAGCCGCGCCCAATTGTGACATTGCGTTTGTCCAGTTAAAACGTGCAAAACAATATTTGAAAGATTTTTATTTTATACCGGATGAAACTCCGGTTTTCCAGGAAAATGACATTATGGCAGGAGTGCGCTATCTTAATATGCTGGCTGCACAGCTGCGAAAGCCGTTGTCCATCTGTATCGCACTGGGTACAAATATGGGGAACCGCGGCGGAGCCAGTCCGTTGGCAAATACATTAAACGAGATATCGAACCGCAGACAGCGATGTGTCTCTGTAGCATGTGGAAATGAAGCGGATAAAAGACATCATTTTCTGGGAGGAATCCGGGGACAGAATGCACAGGAACAAGTAGAAATCAGTGTTTCCGAAGGGGTAGAAGGCTTTATCGCTGAGATGTGGGCAATGGCGCCGGAACTGTACGAAGTAACAGTCATATCTCCCACCGGAGAACGTTTTCGTGCTTTGCCAACGTCTCCGGGCAGCCATACGGAATATCGCTTTTTATTTGAAGGAACGTTTGTGACGGTAGATTATCTTTTGACAGGCGCCGCAAATAGAAACGAGCTGATTTATATCAGGTTTGAAAAGCCGATTTCCGGGGTATGGGTAGTAAATGTGTCTGTTCGAAATTTTGCGGATGGCATTTACCATGTTTGGCTGCCAATGACAGACATGATAACCGGAGAAGTCATTTTTATTCGTTCGAATCCGGATACTACGCTTACGGTACCTTCGGATGCGGAAGCTCCGATTACAGTGGCGGGCTATAATGCGGTGGATGGGAGCATTTATTTCGAATCCGGACGTGGATATACGGCGACAAATATGATAAAACCGGATATCGCGGCTCCAGCGGTGGATGTGTATGGCCCGGTTGGAGAAGGAAAGTTTGAAACGCGAAGCGGAACCAGCGTGGCGGCTGCCATTACGGCAGGGGCGGGAGCGCTTATGCTGGAATGGACCGGGGTTCAAAGAAATGATATTTCGGTTACGACGGCGAATATTAAGAATTATTTTATTCGTGGTGCGGTGAGGGATGATTCCAGGGAGTATCCGAATAGAGAGTGGGGGGATTGTGGTAATATAGTGTCAAGTTAGCAAGGAGCCAGTAAAATCAAGGTGTTCCGCTGATTTAGCCCTAATATTTTTTGAGTGCTGAAACAGTAAAATGCGTGTGGGATAAGCATATTTTTAGGTTTCCATAGCAGATTTCAGCAGCTTGACACTAAATTACCATAAGGCTTTCTGGAGAGTAAAACTATAATATATTAAGGTGGTGGAAAGGATAAAGACAGCCTGGGTAAAAGCTAGTTTAGAATATGGCAGACATGCAGTTCGGATGCATGGTCTTACTGCCGGATGTAAAGGTATACTGTCGGCTGCATTTCGGGGTGGCCGGTATACAGTAACAGTGAAATGTTGGGGATTAAGTTAGTTAAGTGTTATAGCTGGCTTAATCCCCATTTTTGTTTAAATGTATGAAATATAAGGTTTTTAAAAAATTATAAAGGCTGGCCTATCGGCAGGACGGGCGGAAAGGTGATATATGGAAAAAAAGAAAAATAAATGCATGGAAAAAGGACAGGCATCCAGAAAAATAAAAACAATCAAGGTATTGCATTCATGTTCCCGCATGCAGATTCCAAAGATCAGCATGGAGGGAAAGTGGCTGGAGGAACTCGGATTTCGGATCGGGGACAGGCTGCAGGTGGAATATGGGAACCAGCATATATACATCAGCCATGCTGCAGATATGAACCAGCTGATGGCGGTTCATGAGCCGGATGCGGCATATCCGTCAGGCATGGAAAACGGTGAAAATTCAGGACTGGGGGATTTGACAACAAAGCATATTAAAGTAACAGCCTCTATACGTGTCAGACAGAAATTTACAGGCTGGGGACAGGGATTCTATTATCCAGAACGTTCCAAAATCAGCATGGAAGGAAAATGGCTGGAAAAGGCAGGGTTCTTTACCGGAAACACAGTTCAGGTGGATTATCAGGAAAACCTTATCTGCATATATCCGGCAGTCTGAAAATGATAAAAACAACAGGAGGAATTATATATGGACAGCAGTTTTGAAAGGAATTACATGAAGGAGCAGGAGATCAGGCGGGCAGTAAAGCCGGGGAGCTGGCGGATGCTTTCCGCAGCTATGGGATTAAAAAATTTACCTATTCATCCGCCTGGTCCGGGGCATCCGAAACTGCATGGCAGTTTATGCAGCATGGCTGGGTGCTGGAAGGGATGGCTGAGATATACAGCGGGGACCGGGAATTTATGTCAGATAAATATATAAAGGCACACGGATATGTTTTCAGCATCCAATAGTCTGTGTACTGTACATATGGGGCTGTATGATCTGGGCAGGGATGCTGCCAGGACAGTCCCGGCAGTTTGAATGGAGGAATGAACTATGGCAGGTAATTTTTTTAGAAAAATGGTGATAACAGTGTTTATGATATTGAAATGGATATTGCAGGCAGCGTTTGCGGCATTAAAGCTGATATTTTGGATGGCAGAGTTGCTTCTGATACTGGCTGTACTGGCTGTAAGCGGTGCATCGTCAATAGCAGGTGTTACGTCAGGCAGACGGTGAGGAATTATAAAGGGCAGACCCCTAAAATGAAGAACCGCATAGTTTCTTCTGGCAGTTATGAAGAAACTGTTTTCATCAACGAATATATCAATATCGTTTAGCACCTGCAGGCCCGGCAGGGAGCCGTCTTTTTATGTCGGGCTGTACATCCCTTCCGACGGAAATGTCTGCATAGAGGATCCGAATTATCATTTTAAAAATCTAATTATGGAGGAAAGCATATATGGAATTTAAAGAAACACAAAACCGAAAAGCAAAAGTGATTGCTATCGCAAATCAGAAAGGAGGCGTCGGAAAAACAACTACAGCATTCAACCTTGGCATAGGGCTTGCAAGGAGCGGGAAAAAGGTTCTCGCGGTTGACCTGGATGCACAGGGGAACTTAACCTCGTGCATGGGTATCAGCGAGCCGGACAGCCTGGAGGATACGGCTGCATCCATTATGACAGCACTGATGCAGGAAAACAGTTTCAGCCCGGATTTTGCCATAATGGAGCATGAGGAAAATATTTATTTTGTGCCGGCAAACATTGAGCTTTCCAGTGTGGAAGTCGCGCTTGTAAACACGACTGCCAGGGAAAGCATACTGAAAGAGTACATATCTATTGTATCCCCGTATTTTGACTTTATTCTGCTGGACACTATGCCATCGCTGGGTATGCTGACTATTAATGCGCTTGCCGCAGCCGACAGTGTACTCACGCCCGTCCAGACACAGTACCTTTCCTTAAAAGGGCTGGAGCAGCTCATTATATCCATTATGAAAGTAAAGCGTAAACTGAATCCGGAACTGGTTTTTGAGGGGATACTTTTAACGATGGCGGATACCAGGACAAATTTTTCAAAGGAAATCATGGAGTGTGTGCGTGAAAACTATGGCAGCCGTATCCCCGTCTTTGAGGGATATATTCCGCTGTCTGTGCGGGCCGCAGAAACTGCGGCAGAGGGGAAAAGTATTTTTGTTCATGACCCGAAAGGCGGGGTGGCAGCCGCATACAGCCGCTTAACGGATGAGGTGCTTGCCAATGCCTGATAAAGAAGGGAGTGCTTCAAAGATTAGAGTGCGGAGCGTGGACGAACTGTTTGCGCTCGGTCAGGCAGACAGCAGCGCAGGGGAACGTGTAAAAGATGTGAATATTTCCGAACTGCATGCATTCAAAAACCACCCGTTCCGTGTGCTGGATGATGAAAAGATGCAGGAAACGGTGGAAAGCATACGTGTGTACGGAGTGCTGAATCCGGTCATTGCAAGGCCGAAACAGCCGGACGGCTATGAAATCATTGCAGGGCACAGGAGGAAACGCGCGTGTGAAATTCTCGGCCTTGATAAAATACCCTGTATTATCCGGGAGCTTTCGGACGAAGAAGCTACGATAATTATGGTTGATTCTAACATCCAGCGGGACGAGCTTTTATATAGTGAAAAGGCGTTTGCTTATAAAATGAAGCTGGATGCAGTAAAAAAACAGGGAAAACGCCGGGATTTAACCTGTTGTCAAATTGACAACAAGTTAAAAGGGAAAAAATCTTCTGGCGTAATTGCAGAAGAAATGGGTGAAAGCCAGAAACAGATTTACAGATATATCCGTCTGACATACCTTTTAAAACCGCTCTTAGATATGGTGGATGATAAGCGCATACCTTTTAATGCCGGAGGGGAGCTGTCATATTTACAGCCGGATGAACAGGAGATGCTTTTAAGAGTGATAAAGGCACAGTCTGTTTTCCCGAACCTGGCACAGTCAGTGAAGATGCGGAACCTGAGCAGGGACGGAAAGCTTGATGAAACGGGGATGGAACTCGTTTTAACAGGGACTAAACCGCAGCAGGCATCCATAAAGCTGCACAGGAAAAAACTGAATGAATATTTCCCGCAGGATTATTCCAGTGAACAAATCGAGGAAGTGATCTATGGGCTGCTCCGTAAATGGAGCGCAGAACATGGGGCAGAAATGCAGAACTGAATATGACAGCAAATAAAGAAGCATGGCGGACGTTCCCCTGCTTCTTTTGATTTTTAAAGAAAATAGAATAACAGAAAACAAAAAAGCAGAGGACCGCCATCCTCTGCTTTTTTTGTTTTTATGGCAGCAGAAAGCAGGCAGGACATGTTTTCTGTTTTATAGACCAGAAAGGGAGGCTTTTATCATGGCAGGCATTCAATTTGACTATTTTACAGCAGCGGAAACAGAACAGTACACTTTTTACCGGATACCAAAGGCACTGTTTACAGAAAGACATTTCCAGGAGCTTTCCTGTGAGGCAAAAGTATTGTACGGCATGATGCTTGACCGGCTGGGCCTGAGCATCCGCAACCAGTGGTTCGACAGCCGGGGCCGCGCATACATAATCTTTACAGTTGAGGATGTAATGGGAATCATGGGCTGCCAGTCGCAGAAAGCGGTGCGTTTGATGAAAGAACTGGATACTGCAGACGGCATCGGGCTGATCGAGAAAAAGCGGATCGGGCTTGGCAGGCCAAACCGGATATATGTGAAAAATTTTATGATAAGAGGAAACGGCGGTACAGGAACCGGTACGGGGGATGCAGGCCGCATGCAGACGGATGCAGCAGATTTTCCGCACAGCGCCGGTATATCCGGGGAGAAAGCGGCAGAGTCAAAAGGACAGCCGCATTGTGACGGAACAGTGCTAGAAATGAAAGCAGATACAGCAAAAGAAAATGCAGCGGGAACCATTGCAGACACCATGCCGGAGACACAGGAAGACCGGGATCAGGACTGGTGGATGCGCGGAGAAAGCATACCAGAAAGTGAAAAATGTGGAAAATCAGATGGCACGAAATGCAGGGAAGAAAGCAGCCCATATGAGAAAAACTGGTGGGATATGGAAGCAGATGACATTTCTGGCGCAGAAAGTTTATGCCAGGGGATACCGCTGTGCAAAACTCCGGCTGCTGGTGCCGGTATGCCTGCGGGGGATGCTGCAGGCATTGCGGATACTGTGGATATTGTGGATAACTGCCGGACAGCCGGAAATTTTATGGATGAATATCAAAATTCAGGGCAGGAAGCCTGTTTTACACCTGAAATGCGTGCACTGGAAAAATGTCAGGGGAGCCGGGATATGCGGATGCAGCCGGGAAATGTGGAATGGAACGGTCTGCAGAATCCATATCCTGATGGCGGCAGGCCGGAAACAGACAGCCGGGAAACGGTTTTTGCTGATAAAACAGTGGAAGCGATGGTGCGGGAGCTGCTCTGGGAACAAAAAACCGGGCCGTCCGGCGGAGTTTCTGAATGTGTCCGGGAGCTGCGGGACATTTCCGGACAGGCCGGCAGGAGGCCGGAAATACAGGGCGGTGAAGGACAGGATACCGTAACTGTGGAAAACGAAATGCCGGAACAGCGGGATTCAAAGCGTAATGATACTGAGTACAGTAAAACTGAATATAGTAAAACTGAAAAAAAGGAAACTGATTTCTCTGATGTATATACATCTTATCAATCCAATCAATCCTATCAGTATCATACGGATCTGTCAGGATACCATACACAGGACAGCCGACAGCACGCCATGCCGGAAGCCGGCGGGACAGATGGGATCAGCGGGAAAATGGACAGCTACCGTTCGTGCATACGGGAAAACATTGATTACCAGTGTTTCAGGCCGCAGGACATGGAAGGCGTAGACGAACTTGTGGAACTGATGGCGGACACGATGCTTGTTCCGGACAGGGGAACGGTCAGGATTGCGGGAGCAGAAAGGCCGGCATTCCTTGTAAAGAGCCGCTTCATGAAGCTGGTGCATTCGCATATCGAGTATGTCATGGACTGCATGCAGAAGCATATAGGGAAAATCCGCAATATCAAGGCGTACCTTCTGACGGCGCTTTATAATTCATCACTGACAATCGGCAGCTACTACCAGGCAGAAGTAAACCACGATCTGTACGGCTGCGGCTGCTGATGCCGGAAGCAGGCCGGACCGGAGGGAGGGGAAATTTTGGGAAACCGCGCAGAATCACAGGATCTAATCTGCCTGGGCAGCCGTATAAGGGAGCGGAGGCTGTCGGCAGGCATGTCACAGGAGGCCCTTGCAGAAAAAGCGGGCATCAGCCCGAACACAGTCAGCCGGATAGAGGGCGGGCTGACAGAAATGTACGTGGAGACGTTCCGGAAACTTGCGCATGCACTCAATGCTGATGCAGGCGACCTGCTCTGCCGCGAAGGGCAGCCGGACAGCGGGGACAGGCATGCAAAGAGCATTTTAAGGCGCATGGGCCGCATGGAAAAAGAGGAGCAGGAAGTTGTGGCACAGACTGTGCATGCACTGGCGGATGCCCTGGAAAAGAACAGGAAGAAATAAAAAACAGGCCGGATTCAACATGCATGGCGGGAGATTCCATCATATCTGCCAGGGAAAAGACAGCGCGGATAAGGTAGAATTGCAGCATGGGAAAAAGGCAGCGCGGCGGATAAGCCGCCTGTTATATGCATGCCGCATCCCATACCCGCATAAAAGCGGGCTGCGGCATGGAAAAAGGCAGCAGGGACGGCTTCGGACCCCGTAAAAAAAACGGGCGCGCCAGGGGCTGTTTTCCGCTGCCTTTTCGGCCTGTGCATACAGCATGATTCCGGCTGCCCGTGGAAAGGCGGCTGGCATGCTGACATTAAGGGAACTGAAAAACATGGCGGATACTGCGCCACCGGGACAGAAAACGCCGACAGCGCGCGAACTCCGGTCAGCCGGAGAGATGATCGCGGAAAAGAAAATAGGGGGAAACGCCGGGATAGCGGCCTACCGGAACGGCTATGCCGTCTATTATGCGGACAGGGGTGCAACCGTGTTCCGCATCCATGCGTGCAGCGGGTACAGTTATGATTCCTGCACCAGCCCGCATGATGTTGGCGGCGGAATGTTTGACAGGGAGGCATGGTATCTGCGGCTTGTGCTTGAGGGCGAGGACCGCCTGGCCCGCAACCTTGCATCCAGGGAACAGGACTGGAAAGTATCATACAGCGCTGAATCAGAAGAATGGGGGAAACTGAACTCCGGGGCAGAGGGTGTGTTAGACCGGATTATCTGTGCAGAAGCCGTGGAAAGCCTTTTGTCCGCGCTGACAGAAAAGCAGAGGCGGGTATCTGTCCTGTTTTACCTGGAGCAGAAAACAGAGCGGCAGATTGCAGCAGAACTTAAGGTTACGGTTCCGGCTGTTTCCAGAATCCTTGCAAGATCAGCAGACAGGATGCGTGACAGCATCCGCAGAAATACGGCACCTGCAGGCGGCGGGACAGCATGAAAGGAGGCAGGATTATGCGTGGAAAAAAGCCTTCCGAACGGGAAAAATACGTGCTGCGGACAGGCAGCGGGACATTCGTGGAAGTGACAAGGGATGTCTATCTGGAATGGCACCAGTCAAGGCGCAGGGAAAAGTACCAGATGGAGAAAAAACGGGCGCATGGAGTCTGCAGCATTGAAGCACTTGGCGGAAACGTCCGTCATGCCATCCCCGGCGCGTACTGGCAGAACACACCAGAGGAAAATGCACTGAGGTCAGCCTGCATGGAAAAGCTGCGGGAAAGCATTGCACTTCTGCCTGAACAGGACGCGCATCTGCTGCACATGCTTTTTGTCGAGGAAATGACAGTCACAGACGCCGCGCTGTTATGCGGATGCAGCCGGAAAAGCATACGGAACCGCCGGGACAGGATTCTTGGGCAGCTCCGTGTGGAAATGGAAAGCCGGGGGATTATCTGCGGATGTTTTTAGCCTGTGCATATCCAGGATGATACAGGGGGCCGGGCTGTGGAAAAGCACGATAATTATTTAAATGACTCAAAAGGGGAATGCCAGTTGAAACCGGCCTGTACAGGAAAGCAGCGGTTTAAATGGAAATGGAAAGCCAGTGGAATAAAAAATAAGGGAAATGAACCCTGCGTTCACAATAAGGCTTTTCTGCTTAGGCGCTTATTACAGCAGATGGATTTTTGTGTCAATGGAGCGACGCAAGGAGCTGGCGAAGCCCCTGCCATTGACACAAAAATCCATCTGCTGTACACTTCCGGGAAGCAGAAATGCATTATAAAATGCCACAATCCTGCGGGAGGCAGATTTTAAAAAGGGCTTAAGAAAACCTCTGCTGAATACCAGAAAAATTATATTTCACCTGTTTTTTTATTTTCGTTTTCGATTATTAATAAAACCGATGCACAGTTCAGCCAGCAGTTCTATAAGTTCAGCTGCGAAGTCAATACAAAGCCGGACATCCTGTTATTCCACCCTCTTTCTGAATCAGTGGTTTATACGGCTAATTATAAAATAGCTGTCCGGCATATGCAATGTATAATATCTTTTCCATTTTGTTTTATTCAGACAATATGAGTTATCATGTATTTTATTTCATATGCTGATGCTGGCAATTCTTATTATCATTCAGGACGGCATCATGCCGTGTAGAAATTTGTCTTTTTGCAGTCTGTTCCATTACCAAAGCATAAAAATTCTTAAAAAAAAATAAAAATGTTAAATTTTCCACTCTCCCACATGCGCTTAGTGAAAGGGAAAATAAAAAATCCTGCCGCCGGTGTTTTTTCAGCAGAGTTTCAGAAAGGCTGTGCAGGGCTGTGAATGTTCAGATTTTCCCATTCATGAACCTTGACAATTTCACAGCCTGCCTGAATGGATACCCGGCATTGAGTGTGCATCCCGCGCGCCGTGCCGGAGAAAACGCCGCGGAAAGAAGCCGGGGCTGGAACGGGTTCAGGATGAGAACAGGCAGACATGCGGAAGATGAAATATGCCGTATTAATCACGGCATATGGACATAAATGGGAAAAACAGGGACCACAGGCGGTTTTTCTGCCGCCTGTAAATCTTTTTGGAAAATAAAACAGGAAATATCCGCAGATATGCCGGCATGCAGACAGGGGAAAAATGCAGCGGCATCAGATGCTGAAACATGGAATCAGAAAGAGAAAGGGGGAGCAGATGCAGACAGGGACGGTTCATGCGCGGTATGCGGAGGATAAACCGAAAAGCTGTGATTACTGCTATTTCAAGTCTCTGGCATCGGGAGCCTGTGAGCTTGATGCGTGTTTTTATCTGCTGGCAGAAACGGACCCGGAACCGGAAAAAGACGGGGAAGGCTGTACAGGCTGCCCGTATGGAAGGAACCGTCCGTGTATCGGCTTCTGTATGCAGAAGCTGCTTATGGAAATGCAGATGGAAAAAAACAGGGAAGGAGGCTGTGCCGGTGCAGGATGAAACGACTGAGCGGGTTGTCGCGCTCTGCATCCAGGGCGGAAAAGTCACAGAGCAGATTTTGAAGCATGCTGTCCAGGCAGTTCTTGAGGAGATGAAAAGGCAGGGACAGCAGAGAAATGCGGAAATACAGCGGATAAAAGCAGAAAGGCAGCAGAAAAAGGGCCAGGCAGCATACCGCGGAAAACAGAGCATGAGAAAATTAAGGCTGCAGGGCCGTGAACTTTCCAGCATAGAGATTACGGACGGCAATATCAGGTCGTTTGAAAAATATGCCCGGAAATATGACGTGGACTACTGCCTGAAAAAAGACAAATCGTCCATCCCGCCGCGCTGTTATGTGTTTTTTAAGGCAAAGGATGTGGATGCCGTTACGGCGGCGTTTAAGGAATATACCGGGCATCAGTTGAAGAAAGAAAAACGGGAATCTTTGCATGAAAAGCTGTCACTGGCGCGGGAACGGGCAGGAAAGCACAATAAACGGGACAGGATAAAAAAGATAACCCGTGAACAGAGCCTTTGAGCCGGACGTTATGGATGGCCCGGTTAATAGAAAATTTCACAGGCTTGCATTCCGGGCATTTTTTCATCTGCCTGTGCATAATTGGCTGCACAGGCGGATGAAAAAATGCCCGGACAGGAAAGGAAGTGTTTTTATGGGAGTTTGTAAAAAATGCGGCACAAACATATGGCCGGGTGTACAGATATGCCCGTCATGCGGGGCTGCTGTGGATAATGAAAAAAGCGCGGGGCGGGGCAGAACGGTCCCCATTGGGAAATGGGGAGCAGACCGAACGGCGCAGTTTGACAGCGGGGATATTGCAGAAAATAAGGCGGCAGCGACGCTTTCTTATTTTGGACTGCTTGTTGCCGTCCCGCTGTTCATGGCAAAAGGATCAAAATATGCCCGCTGGCATGCCGGACAGGGGCTGGCACTGCTTGCAGCGTCTGTCATATACAGCATCGCATACAGCGTGCTTGCGGGGCTGCTGCTGTCAGTTTCCTGGGAATTTTATTATGCTTTAAGGATTATCAGGCTGGCATGGCTGGCATTCCCGCTGCTGTCGGTCTTAGGGGCGGCAAATGCCATCAATGGAAAGGCCGCAGAACTTCCGGTAATCGGGAAGATCAGGCTGTTAAAGGGCTGCTGAAAATGCCGGGGCAGGAGAACGGAATGAATAAGAACAGCAGGTGCAGGCCGGGGAAACATAGGAAAGAAAAGAAAGCTGGAACAGGCCGGAACACAGGAAACAGAATATCAGAAAAGATACTGGCAGACATACGGGCATGGGCAGCGGGGAAAGTGGAAAGCGTACAGCGCATGGATATGAAAAAGCTGCTGCTTTTGAATTTTCCTTATCTTGTGGCGGCTTACCTGTTTAACAAAACGGCATGGCTTTACAGCCGGTGTCCAGGGGATTCCATGATAGAAAAAGCAGGCGTGCTGTTCTTAAATTTTTCTGCGGCGTTTAAGAACCCTTTACCAAGCCTTAGCCCGCATGACCTGTTTATTGGCATTGCAGGGGCAGCGTTGGTAAAAGCAGCGGTCTGTATGAAAGCGAAAAATGCCAAAAAGTTCCGGCATGGAACCGAATACGGCTCTGCCCGCTGGGGGACGGCAAAGGACATTGAGCCTTTTATTGACCCGGTTTTTGAAAATAATATTCTGCTGACGCAGACGGAACGGCTGACAATGGACAGCCGCCCGAAGCAGCCGAAGTACGCCAGAAATAAAAATGTGATTGTGATTGGTGGCTCCGGCAGCGGGAAAACGCGCTTTTATGTAAAGCCGCAGCTTATGCAGATGACACCCAGCGTCAGTTATGTTGTCACAGATCCAAAAGGTACAATCCTCGTGGAATGCGGAAAAATGCTGTGGCGCGGCACTCCGAAAATGAAAGACGGGAAGCCTGTGCGGGATAAAAGCGGAAAAGCAGTTTATGAGCCGTATAAAATCAAAGTGCTGAACACGATTAATTTTAAAAAATCCATGCACTACAACCCTTTCCATTACATCCGTTCGGAAAAGGATATTTTAAAGCTCGTAAACACGCTGATTGCAAACACAAAGGGCGAAGGCGAAAAGTCATCGGAGGATTTCTGGGTAAAGGCGGAACGGCTTCTTTACTGTGCGCTGGTTGGGTATATTTATTATGAATGCCCGGAAAACGAGCAGAACTTCATCATGCTCCTGGAACTTCTTGGCTCCTGTGAAGCAAGGGAAGATGATGAAAATTTTAAAAGCGAAGCGGATGAACTGTTCGAGACGCTTGCAGCGGAAAAGCCGGGGCATTTTGCTGTGCGCCAGTACCATAAATTTAAGATGGCGGCGGGCAAAACGGCAAAATCTATACTTATCTCATGCGGGGCAAGGCTTGCGCCGTTTGACATTGCAGAATTACGGGAACTGACTTCTTATGATGAGATGGAGCTGGATATGGTCGGTGACCAGCGCACAGCAATGTTTGTCATTATTTCCGATACGGATGATACTTTTAATTTTTTAGCTGCGGTTATGTATACACAGCTTTTTAACCTTTTATGCGACCGCGCGGATGATGTGCATGGCGGCAGGCTTCCTTACCATGTAAGGCTTCTGCTGGATGAGTTTGCCAATATCGGCCAGATACCGAAATTTGACAAGCTGATCGCAACGATACGGAGCCGTGAAATCTCGGCCTCCATTATCCTGCAGTCGCAGAGCCAGTTAAAAACAATTTATAAAGATGCAGCGGAAGTAATTTCAGGCAACTGTGATACAGTGCTGTTTCTCGGAGGAAAGGAAAGCAGCACATTAAAGGAGATTTCAGAAACGCTCGGAAACGAAACGATTGACCTGTACAACACATCAGACACCAGGGGGCAGGGCCGGTCATACGGGCTGAACTATCAGAAAACAGGGAAGGCTTTAATGAGCCGCGATGAACTCGCTGTAATGGACGGGGACAAGTGCATCTTACAGCTCCGCGGTGTGCGCCCGTTTTTCAGCAGCAAGTTTGATATTACAAAGCATAAACGCTATAAAGAACTGTCAGACTTTGATAAAAAGAATGCCTTTGATGTGGAGGAATACATGAAGCACAGGCTGGAAATAGGACAGGATGAGGAGTTCAGCCTGTTTGTAATGGACGATGATCTGGAGGATGTTGAAAGTATAGCTGAAACAGAAGCAGATGCGCCATAAATGTGTTGTCTGGGAAATCTCCGTATGGAGATTAGGTGAATGGATAATAAAAGCCCGCATTTTCATCGTGAAGATGCGGGCTTTGTTTTTTTCAGGAAAGGCGGGAATGGGGTACATGATACGGGCGCCGGACCGGAATCCGGCAGACAGTTGCATAAGAGACGGCAGGGAGTCTGGAAAGATGAATTTTAATATAAACCAGGAAAGGAGATTCCAGGACCGCAGCAGAAAGGACACCCGGTACGGAAAGG
>CAJUBQ010000104.1 GCA_910584595.1 uncultured Eubacterium sp. | reverse complement strand
AGCTGTTCTTTTTTGACTGCTCTGAATCTGATACTTTCCTTAAGTATTATATCATATCCGGGCTCTTTTTGCACTATATTGTACTTATTTCATCAAGTATTTTTTCAAATTGTTTCCGCTTAATCTGTATGCGGTTTCCGTTCATAAGCACCCATTTTGCATTGGGGTTTTCCTCTACGAAACGCCGCAGTTTGTTTTCCCCGATTCGGAAGTAAGCGGCAGATTCTTCTATGGTCAGTGAATATTTCTCACTGATAGGAACGCTGATACTGCTCATAATAATCCCCCTTTCTGTATAAACTTTTTTATGCTGGTTCTTTCTGTTCTTTTCTGATTCTTGATATTCTCAACAGTTCAAGGTCATCCTTTAGGGATTGTTTTTCCAATGTGTCTTTATGCTTTTTAAGCCAGAGCCGCACATCATCATTTGGGACATAATCCTCTTTGTAGATATCATGCAGGGATTGGAGCAGGCTCATTGACGATTCGTCCCCCCAAATCTCGTCACATTTGTACAAGGCGGGGAATAATCCCGAACCATAAACAAGGTGCATGAGCGAACTCATGAAATCATTATCCCTTGTGCTTTCCAAACGTAAGCGGGGAAAAACCTCTTTCGATTTTTCCAACAAGGCTGTTGTGAAATCGGTATATTTTTTGTTTTTCAAGTCGTAAAACCTGTATTTTTCTGTTACTTTGTTGGCAATTAAGGTGTTCAGTTTTTCTTCCCCGGTTTCCATGATGATGTCTGTCAGCTGATGGGCATACTTCCCTTTGAACACCGCTTCAAAACGCACCCATGATTTTGTGTTCAGGGCTTCTTTGTAACGGAATCCTCTCTGTTCCATCTGTTCCGCCTTTTTGTCGTAAACCCTGAGGAAAAGCCTTGTCCCTGTCTTCCTGCTCCCCACGTAGAACGTGCTGGCTTTGCCGTTCGTCTCATATGCGTTAATTTCCGAATGGTTGACTTCGCCTTTGTGGTTGTGTATTTCCAGACATTTTTTATCAAGTTTATGGTAAATATCATTTACTGATATATCCCAATTCTGATAATCCACAGTGAAATCTACTCTGCTAAGCCGGACACTGTAGGATTTTGACTGGATGGAGAGAAGAAATCTTTTTATATTCGTCCGTCCCCTCTGGCAGTACACAGCCCAGCTATACGCACTGAATTTGACGATTACGCCCATGTTAGGGCATGACGGATGATAGGCAACGGCAAAGTAAAAAGGATTGTCGCCGTATTGGTAAGCGGTTGCATATCCCTGCGGCGGTTTACCGTCCAAGTCCTTTTTCTTTCCGAAAATACGTTCCAGATTCGCCAGCCGTGAAAACTCCGCAATCATGCTTTCGGCTTTCTGCGTCCAATTTTTCAAACCTTCCGTGAAGATTTTATTTGACTTCAAAACGGCTGTCAGTTCGTCAATGCCTACGAATATTTTTGGATTCATTGTTATTACCTTCCCTTCACAAATCTTTTTATATTTTGTTATTGGTCTTCTATTTTTTCTGGAGCTGGGGTAATTACATTACCCCAGCTCCTAATGCGTCCAAAATGTCAAAGTCCAATGTCGGAAATTCGCACAATCTGGGCTTGTTTGCTACTGCCGGATAGGTGAATACGCCGTCCCCGGCTTCCATCTTCCGTAATGGAATGTCCGCACCTGCCCCGAAGGCTGTGACATACGTCTGGTCTTCGGCGTTCCCAAGTACGACCTTCCAAGGCAGGTTGTCCCGGATGAATGTCGGGATATTGTTGCTCCCTGCCTGCTGCATGACAATCCAAAGGAAAAACCCCGCCTGCCGCCCTTTTAAGACGATGGAGGATATCAGGCTGTTCACATGGTCTCGTATCTTCTTGTCTTTTGATTGCAGAAGCAGGGAGAAGTCTGCAAATTCATCAAATACCAGAATATGGGGGGAGAGTGCAAAGTCCCTGTAATCGCCGTCAATCTTTTGCGATAAGTAGTGTTTCATCTGCTGTTGCCTTTCCTTCATTTGGGAAACAAAGGTTTCCAACAATGCAACAATCCCTTCAAAGTCATCCGATGTTGTTTCCGGCGACACTCGTTCTCCCAACAATGCGATACTGGACGCTTTGGGATCAGCAAAATACAGGTGGTACGGAACGGGCTTCAAAAGCATTTGGAGCAGATACCCATGCAGGGCATAGGATTTTCCCGAGCCCGTCTGACCTACTATGAGCTGATGGGTGAGCGGTAAATTCGTATAGGAATCAATAAACAGCTCATAGTTACCCAGTGAATCTGAATGGGCTTTGAACTCTTGAAAGCTGTCAAACACCAGCCGCCGCTCAAGGGAAGAATCGTAAAAGTCGAAACGGTAGTGGTTTTTGTTATCCATCAAATATACCTGTTCGACGACGTATCTTCCCATTGATGGGGAAATGTCAATACTGTTTAATTTTTCTGCAAATTTAATACTGTTTCTTATCCAGACCGTGCCGCTCTTAAAATCAGGTGCGAAATCAACTGTAATCCAAGGTATTTCCGCCCATTTCATAGCACCAAGCTTTTTGGTTGTGTAAATGCCCGCATTTAGAAGGTGCTTCCTTAAACCAAGCACCAATCTATAGTGTTTCCATGCGTATTTTATACCCCGGTTTATGTGGTTGCTAAACGCCCATGTTGCGACGGATAAGAGGAGCGGGACGCCACTCATTATGCCGCATATACATGCAGTTATTTTGAACATAGCGATTCCTGATATGTGCCAGGCGTGGCAGAATACCACGCCTGAAATAAAACTAATTAAAAGCCACATACACATAAATTCGCCTTTGAGCCGACGGTCAGTTTTTATTTTTTCCATACTTAATCCCCCGCTTTCTTGATATCTCTAAAACGTAACAATACATCGAATCCTATTACATAGGATTTCTCCGGCATAAACCCTACTAGGGACACCTTATCGCCCTTTTTGAAGGGGACTTCTGATTTCCCGTTCAGTATGGTTACGTCAAAGGTGTTCAGTACGTTGTTGTCCCGTTTCTTCCCGGTTTTCTTGTCAACGCCGTAGTCCATGTCGTCATGAATGATGGACAGGGTTAAAGTGACGCCTTTGTCCTCCGAGACTTTCTTTGATTGATAGGGTTTTGCAGAAACGAACAGAAATATATTCTGTGTCGCTTTTAGAAATTTTTCCGAATCAAATTGTGTTTGGGTATATACCCAAGTGTTTTGAAGTGCCATAGTTTTTTCTCCTTTCGATTGATTATTTTTAAGTACATAAATATGATAAGCCATTACATCTGATCAAGCGACAATGCCCTACGTGGTGTGGTACAGTTTTACCCCTCATGGAATGAGGGGTAATCTCTATCCTCTTCGTTTTAAGTATTCCGCCATCAAGGTACAAAGTACTCTTTCTATTGTGATGGTTTCCATCTTACCGCATGTCTGACGGATACTTGAATGGATACCTTTTTCCCGTATGTTTTTCAGGATTTCTTCGTCCTGATAAAGTTCTTCTATTTCTCTTAACGTGAGCGGCGGTAATTCCAGCACGTAAATGATATCGTTCACGGAAAAATGCAATACACGAAAAATATCTAGGATAGTATAGAAATTCGACAAACCGTTGCCGGTTGATTCCAGCCGCTGATAGGTCTTCTCGTCCTTGCCAAGCAGTTCGGCAACTTCCCGCTGTTTTAACTTCAATTCTTTGCGGCGTTTGCACATCGTTTCTGTTAATCGTTCTTTAATCTTTTCTTCTTCTAATTGAGTTATCATGAAAAATTTTTAATATAATGCGCATTATAAATTTCCTCCCTTTTAAATTTTGATTTTGTTTGCGTTGACGTCATTTACGCAATAAAAAACCCGCATTTGCAACTGCGGGTGCTTGTGGCTGTTGCCACTGATTCCATTCTTCCATACACAATGCCCGCTCACCCGGCTTTCGTTTTTTTTCATTTAGATGTTTTATCTTTCCGGGGCGGGCATGGATGGAAGTTGGATTTTTATTAAATTTTTGTTAAATTTCGATAAAATCACTTGACAACTCATCCCAAAACTGCTAGCATTTTATTGAGAGACTTTACAAAATGATTTTATTTTTTATTCAAGGCTTATAAGGGGTTCGGGGGAAGCCCCCGAGCGGAAGTGCGGCGTATGCCGCACGGACTATAAAAGATAAAGAGGAAAAAATAAAGAAGGGGTCGGGGACAAAGTCCCCGTGAATAGGGTACACCGTAGGTGTACCGCCCTAAATATATAAGTATAAGATAAGTAATGGATAAATCTGAAATGTAGTGTAATAAAAGAAATGTAAGAGAGAGCGGATGTGAGCCGCTCTTTTTCTGTATATTGATAGGTTTGTTTGGGAAAAAAATAACACCATACCGGAGAACAATCCTCCGGTATGGTGTCGAGCAATATATCACTGTATGTTCCAGCCTCATTACAAGAAGAGCACCAAAGTATATTGAGTATAATGTTCTCACCCATATTATTCATAACTTTGTCAACATAGCCTTTGGATGCATATGAACTCAAATGTTCTTTTATATCTTCACGCAACTTCTCTATATCTGATTTATATGAACTCAAATGTTCTTTTATATCTTTACGCAACTTCTCTATATCTGATTTCTTCTCATTGAACCATGTCTTTTCAAATGTTTTGTCTACTATCATACGCTCATCATTCCAGGCATTCAAAACAATATCTTTATCTTTCTCTGATGTGAGTTCATAACAATGGCATGAGTTGCTGGCCGGGTAATTGTCTTTATCCGTCACTATATACCTGTCGCCCGGTTTGATATCAAAATTTGGATTACTCATTTCTAAACATGTTGTATTGATCGGCTTTTTACATACGAGTATATCCCCTATATTGTATAGCATAATTATCCCATCCTTTATGATTTGATTTTATAATTCGATATAAGTTCCAAAGAACCCTGTTCTGTCGATTCTTTTGTGACATCATTTATTCAAAATTGCCAAAAAAAAAGAATAACACCACACCAGAGCGTCCTCCGGTGTGGTGCCTAATCATTATCAGGGTGTGGATTTGTCACCACACATAACATAGATTTGTCATGACACAATATCATGACACAATATTGTGTACTATGTCTTACATATAAGCGTCTACCTATTCCGCCACCTGATGCTGACTTGTGTATGACTTAGCTATGATACTTCTTTGAGAGTGACGATTCGATAATAAGGAATCCAATATCCACCATGTTTTTCGAATGTGCGAAAATGATATGAATCATCCCCAGTTGCGAGTGCTTCGGCTACTAATTTTTTTTGATGTTCTGCGCAATCCCATCCGTTATCAAATAACTCACCGCAATAACACATATTGAATCGGCGTTCTTCTATTGTTTGCTGTATTGTGATCGACTTTTTTGCACCATTATATTTAACAATCAATTTGAATTTACCATATCCTGATATGCCTGATATAGTATCCATATCTGCAATTCCATTTGTAATCATAGGAATCATACCAACATTGTCATTGAACTGAATCATATATGATGCTTTGTTTGTGACATCTTCTCCATTACAAGTCACCACAATCTTACTATTGATGAGATATGGATGTCCATTATAGAAAAATTTGCTCCGAGTTGTTTTATATGTGTTCACATTTTCTTCTGTATATGGACTGGTTGAGTCTTCTTTGCTACTCTTTGGATAACTATATGTCCTGCCCCCATAAAGCTGCAAACGCTCATAAACCCCAGGAGTTGATATGGAATCCGAACCAAGGCTTTTTATTTCCACTTTGAGAACTCCATTGTCCGGTTTTTCCGTACTTCTTTTATCTTTCACTGTGATTTTACATGTGAGCCGCCTGTTCTGCACCTTACAAGTAATGGTTGCTTTGCCGGCTTTCTTTGCTGTCACTTTCCCTTTCTTTATGATTGCAACCTTTTTATTTGACGTCGTCCATTTCGCCTTCTTCGCAATCTTCTTAGATACGCCTTTCACTTTCAGCGTTGTTTTCGGATTTTTCTTCGTATTCGTGATTGTGAGCACCACTTTCTTTTTGTTCAACACCGGCTTCGTCTTTGCTTCTACGATGTTTGGAAGTGCTCCCACCATTACTGCTGCAATTACAATGACTGCCAACATTCTTTTTACTACTTTCATATTTGTTCCATTTTATATTCTACATTTTGTGTTTGTTTTAAGTTATTCATAGGTTTAGAGGGGTTCGGGGACTTAGTCCCCGTGTTAGGCCCTCACTATTCCTACACATCACACCTGAATATAACACCTTATAGGATAATTGAATATTTTCATTTTTGTTCGCTCCTTTCGTTTATTCTTTTTCTTATCTTCATAGTAAACCATATAATTTGATATGGTTATCTGTATCGTTCCCATCGGCTTAGTCGTTGGGGGACAAGATTACCCCATCCCCGGCAGACCAATCCGACGAGACAACAAAAGCGGCGCAGGGTCTTTTTAATCCCTACACCGCAAATAACGCACAAAAACATCATTTCATCCCTCTTGATAAGTAAAGAAAAAGAAGGTATAATGACAGTAGGTGCAAAAATTTTTTGCTGTGTGGGAGAGTTAGGGTCTCCTGCATAGGGGCGTGAGGGATTGCCGTCCTTCACGTCCTGCCTTTTTTTGCTATCTCTACTTGTTATGATACAATATGACACGATATATTTCAAGAGGGTTTTATTATGGATTGCTGATTATCCTTTTAGTTCGCTTCTTGCCCCAGATTTTAAGGCGTAATTAAGGGGAATTGATAAGAAGTGCATTTATCAATCCCCCCTGCCCTATTATGTTTCGGCAGACTTCCGTTTATCAAGGGGCTTTCGCGGCATAAAAAGGGCGGTGCTGAAAAGAAGCACCAATTTATTCCACGACCCCTTGACAAACTGCTGTGCTGGCTATCCCGCCAGTTTTCTACTATTCTTTATTCACTTATTTAAGATATCATAGCGAGCAGTATCAGTGTTTACTTTTGGTTTTTGCAGGATTTCAGGAGCATATCAAGGCTCTTTCTTTCAAAAGTAGTAATTTAGTAGTAATTTAAGTTTGAAATCCTATGTTAATGCCCGTAAATCAAGGTTTTTTTGAGATAATCAACAGTTTTAGTACAAAAATATTGGAATCTTTAGATTTATATTACAAGGCTGATATAGCAGAAAGTAACAACATTATTCTTGAATTGGTAAGAGGTATAGGAAGTAACCCATTTGCAGTAAATTCAGTTATTAACAGTGATGCTTTTCCTGGGATTAAGACCAATGAGTTGCAATTTTTCCGAAGCAGATTAGGAACTCCAAACAAGGCATTTACAGCTAAAGATATGCTTCATTTACCTAATTCAATGAGATCCAAATCAGGAAATTATAGATTTAGTATTCCAGGGAACCCTAGTATGTATTTGGCTAATTCTTCATACGGATGTTGGATAGAAATGGGATGTCCAGCAGAAATAGACTTTAATGTTTCGCCAATATTATTAGAAGGGAATCAGAGGATTTTCAACTTGGCCATATCTATAAGAGATTTTAGATGCTTAAATGAATTTGAAGAAGATAGGGTACACTGTTGGTTGAAATTGTATCTTCTTACGATTGCAACTTGTTACGTAATCCAAGAAGAAAACAGAACATTTAAGTCAGAATATATCATTTCACAATCGTTAATGATGGCATGTAAAAAGATGGAGTATGAAGGAATAGCTTATTATTCGCGCAGAGTAGACAATGAAATGTTTGCTTTGTGTGCTATCAATTTAGCGTTGTTCGTGGATTATGATGGTGAATATTCAGAAATGATTAAGCATATAAAAATTGATGATGCTTTTAATTATTCCTTGTATAAGCAATTAAATACTAGTTTGAAATATAAGGAATACGAATTAAGATCAACTTATACTGGATATATTACAAATATAGGAAGTTTTGAGCGCCAGTATCCGTACAGAGAAACGGATTTTTATAATTTTGATAAATTTCTGTTCACAACATGGAGAGATAAGCCCAATGGTAAAGGTAAAGATGTAATTCCGTGGGGCATCGAGATTTAATTATTCACGGAAGTGAGTTCGAGATGCTATTAAACCACGGAGACTACTAAGTATGTTTTTATTCAAAATTTATGATGTACAGATTGGAATTGATAAACTAAAGGACAAATCAAAATTTTTGGAGGTAAATATGATACTTGAAACGGAGAGATTATATTTGCGTGAGATGAATCAGTCGGATTTTGAGTCTTTATGCAAAATTTTACAGGATGAAGATACAATGTATGCATATGAAGGAGCCTTCAATGTTGATGAAGTTCAGGAATGGTTAGATAGACAAATTTTCCGTTATCAGGAATGGAACTTTGGTTTATGGGCAGTCATTCTTAAAGAAACGAATCAAATGATAGGACAGTGTGGACTTACAATGCAGCCGTGGAAAGATGAGAATGTGCTTGAGATAGGTTATCTGTTTGAACGAACATACTGGCATAAAGGATATGCTATCGAAGCAGCAAAGGCATGTAAAAAGTATGCGTTTGAAATATTGAAAGCAGATGAAGTCTGCTCTATCATCAGAGATACTAATATAGCCTCTCAAAAGGTAGCCATAAGAAACGGTATGACAATAAAGGATGTGTGGACAAAACATTATAGAGGTGTTGATATGCCACATTACCGTTATGTTGTTTATCACTGACAAGTCCAGTCTTGTGGAGTGATTGAAAGAAACAGAAACTTTGAATTTATGCATGAGTTACTATGTGTAATCTTGAGTATATATGAAGAAGATTGGAGGCATCCATAGTGAAAGAATTGAAAGCAAGAGAATATAAACGCTTTGAGGATATAAAGCAAATCAGAGCAGATGGAACTGAGTTTTAGTCTGCTAGAGAACTTGCACCGTCATTAGAATATACAAAATGGGAAAATTTTCAAAATGTAATTAAACGTGTAATGATAGTGTGTGAAAATAGTGGACATTCGGTTGAAGACGATTTTCCTGAGCTCAGGAAAATCTTTGCCACAATGTCAAGTGATGAATTCAATAAAAGCCAAAATTATGGAGCAATGTAACGTAATTCTATATTTTCTATCTTTCCTTGCGTGATGATTGATGCTTGACAGTCTCCTTCAAGTTCGCTATAATGATAAGCGAAAAATTTTAGTGGACTTTTCCGGATTCGGTCATCTTTTTGCCACACGGCTATCTTGTGATAGTTGTGTGGCTTTTTTGTTTCTCGTATCTCGGAAGTGTTAGCAGAATGGGGGACTATATCTGTATGGAAAATATTTTTTTGTCTCTTATCAAGACGCGCCGTAGTGTACGGGCTTACAAATCGGAACCTGTCCCTTCCGAGGCTTTGGACGCTGTACTGGAAGCAGGGACTTACGCTCCTACCGGCGGAGGACATCAATCTCCAACCATCATTGCAATTACAGACCCCCAATATAGGAAGGAGATTGCAAAACTAAACGCAGAAGTGATGGGGAGCAACACAGACCCTTATTATGGAGCACCTGTCGTGATCCTGGTTTTGGCAGATGGCTTCGCAAGCACTTTTGTTGAGGACGGAAGCTGCGTCCTTGAAAATATGATGCTCGCTGCCCATGCCCTTGGCCTGGGAACCGTATGGGTACATCGGGAACGTGAGATTTTTGACAGTGAAAGCGGCAAGGCTCTCCTGCGGGAGTGGAAGCTATCGGAAACCTTGCGTGGCGTCGGGGCGATTGCATTGGGTTATCCGGCCCAGGAAGCCGGTCAGCCCGCAGCACGCAAACAAAACTATATTGTTCGGATTTAATGTTCCGCTGTCTGGCGCAATTTTTTTGCACCGGACAATTTGTGGAGAGGAGGGAAAGTATGCAGACCAATAATAAAATGGCGGTTGCTCCTGTTGGAAGGCTCATTTGGCAAATGTCGATACCGCCGCTAATCTCCATGTTCCTGCAATATTCCTATAATCTGATAGACAGTGCGTTTATAGCGCGGTTGAGTGAGAATGCATTAACGGCTGTTTCTCTGTCATTCCCGATTACAACACTGATGAATGCGGCGTCTATCTGGATCGGTGTCGGCGTGAATGTACTGATTGCAGGGTATCTTGGGGAGAAAAAGCAGGATGAGGCAAATGCCACCGTCACACATGGATTGTTACTGGCCTTTGGAATTGGTGCTTTGCTCAATCTTCTGTCATTACTGATTATGAAACCCTACTTTGGAGCATTCACCAATAATGAAGAAATTTATCAGTTGAGTATGGCCTATATGAGCGTATGTTCGTTCATGCAAATTCCTAACATGGCGCATATCGCAATCCAGAAGATGATACAGGCTACCGGGAACATGGTTGCTCCCATGTGCTTCCAGATTGCAGGAGTGGTCGTTAATTTTGTATTCGACCCACTCCTAATTTTTGGTATTGGTGTTTTTCCGGCTATGGGAATCCGTGGCGCTGCGGTGGCTACTGTTGCGGGCTATTTGTTATCCATGATTTTGGCATTTGCCTTGCTGCTGGGCAAAAAGCAGAAAGTGCGGATAAAGATCAAAGGATTTCATTTGCAAAAGTGGCTGATTGGCCGTATTTTCACCCTTGGACTGCCGTCTTTTATTATGAATGCCCTTAGTTCTTTTATGGTGACTTTTGTAAACTTTTTTCTGGTCGCCTATTCCGATACGGCAATCGCTTTCTTCGGTGCGTATTTTAAGGTGCAGCAGTTGATTGTCATGACGGTCAACGGGCTGATCCAGGGCTGTCTTCCTATTATGCGGTTTAACTACGGTGCGGGAAACAGAGATAGGCTGCACTCTGCTTTCCGCTACGGAACCGCTTTGGTCTCCGGTATGATGATACTGGGAACATTGACCGTCATCCCCTTTCCGGCGCAGCTTTTGGGATTATTTACGGCGTCGGAAGCCATGCGCTCCTTTGGAATATCCGCTATGCGGATTATGGCGGTCAGCTACCTGTTCTGCGGATGGTCTACCATGATCTCCACCTATCTTCAGGCAACAGAACAGGTCTTTCCAAGTATGCTGATCCAGCTACTGCGTCAGTTTCTGCTGCTCATTCCATTCATGTGGGGTCTGGAAAAACTCCTGAAGATTACAGGGATCTGGCTGTCCTTCCCTGTCACAGAAACGGCAACATTCGTTCTGGCGCTTCTGATCTTCCGAGCAGGCAGAAAAAAAGAAACGCTTTGCAGCGGTACAAAAACACAGTAAGAACAGGAAAAGGAGAGACGATATGGAAATACATATTAAAAAAGGGCTGGATGCTCTGCAAACAGAAACCGTACTTCGCCTTCTATCACAGACCGTATGGGCATGCAACAGAAAGAAAGAAGCAATTATGGAGTCATGGAAACACTCTATCTGCTATGGAGCCTATACCGCCGACGGAAAACAAATCGGATTTGCAAGAGTGATAACAGACTATGCCACCCAGTATTATATTTGTGATGTTGTTGTGGATGCAGATTTCCGGCACAGGGGTGTGGGTGCCTCTCTCCTAAAGGCGATTACGGCAGAAGACACATACCGTTCCCTGCTGGGAATGCTGATCACGGAAGAGGCTGAACGGTTTTATGAACCCTTTGGCTTCCGAAAAGATCCGATCTGTTTTATGACAAGAAAAGAAACACCGGAGGCAATCACGAATGAATGAAACTTTTATGAAAGAAAAACCGGTATTACCGCTGATTTTATCCATGACCCTGCCTATGGTTTTATCCATGCTGGTTAATTCTCTATACAACATTATTGACAGCTTTTTCGTCGCACAGATTAGCGAGGAAGCTATGACGGCGTTATCACTGGTTTACCCGGTTCAAAATTTCATCAATGCTGTCGGAATTGGATTTGGCGTTGGAATCAACGCAGTCATCGCCTTCTATCTGGGCGCTGGAGATAACAGGAAAGCGGATCAGGCTGCAACGCAGGGACTTGTGCTTGCCGTGATTCATGGCGTTGTCATGACAGTCTGCTGTATCGCAATGATGCCGGCTTTTTTAGGAATGTTCACTTCATCCGAGACAGTGATTGAACTTGGCGTCCGCTATTCTGTTGTTGCGTTCGCTTTTACATTGATTATCATTGTTGGTGTAACATTCGAGAAAATATTCCAGGCAGTAGGAAACATGAAAACAACCATGATAAGCCTGATGTGCGGGTGCATCACAAACATTGTCTTAGACCCCGTTCTGATTTTTGGCTATGGCTTATTCCCGGCAATGGGAATCGAAGGCGCTGCGCTGGCAACCGGTATCGGGCAAGCTCTGACGCTGGCGATTTATCTGGTCGTTTATTTTGTGCGGCCAATCCGCGTACATATTCGCAGGCAGTACATTCTGCCCGGCAAAGGAATGGTATTGAAGCTATATTCAATCGGCATTCCTGCCACCTTGAATCTTGCACTTCCGTCTCTTTTGATTTCGGCGCTCAATGCTATTTTAGCAGCATTTTCCGAAGTGTATATTTTGGTTTTGGGAATCTATTACAAATTACAGACTTTCATCTATCTGCCGGCGAATGGCATTGTGCAGGGGATGCGCCCCCTGATCGGCTATAACTACGGCGCGGGCGAGAACAAAAGGGTCAGTCAGATTTATAAGATTGTCTTGTGCATGAGCGGTATCATTATGGTACTTGGAACAGTGATATGCCTTCTGATCCCCGGCCAGCTTATGGGGCTGTTTACCCACACAGAAGCGACGATTCAAGCCGGGGAAACGGCTCTGCGTATCATCGGTGCTGGGTTTATCGTTTCTGCGGTTTCCGTTACATCTTCCGGCGCATTGGAGGGACTTGGAAAAGGCACTCCTTCATTACTGATTTCCCTTTGCCGGTATGTAGTGGTTATCATTCCGGTTGCGTTTTTACTAAGCAGGCTTTTCGGAGCAGTTGGCGTCTGGAATGCGTTTTGGATCGCGGAAGCGATTACCGCGATCATATCCCTTTTCATTTACCGGAAGGCAATCGCAAAACCCACAATGGAGGCCCGAAAGCCATGAACATTGTCCTGCTCCACTACGCCGGATAATCTGCAGCTTTCCTAAAGCGAACAGCTATTATATAATGGTATAATGGAGACAGCGACAAATTATATTTAGAGGAGGCACTATTATGGAAATCTAAAAATTCATCAAGAATTTTCAGTATGTCAGGTAGAAGATTATTCATTTGTAGATTTAGATTCCGGGTATAGCTTTATAGGAAAGACAGACGAGGAAAAAGCTCTTGTTTGTATCACAAGCGAAATCCCGCCAAATGTAATTCAGCGTGATGATGGTTGGAAAGCACTTCGGATTCAAGGTGTTTTGGAGTTTTCGTTGATTGGAATACTGTCTAAAATTGCAGCGATTTTAGCAGATCATAGCATTCCGATTTTTGCAGTATCTACTTACAATACGGACTTTCTTTTGACAAAAAAGGAAAATTACGAAAAAGTGATAAAAGCACTTAAAAACGCTGGATACAAAATAATAGAGTGGCAGCTTTTCATTTATCGGGGAATCGTGTAGAGCGGCAAATTCAATTTGTTGAGCACATGAAAATTTCAGTCTTACGGAGAGATTGAAAGCAACAGAAGATTTGTAGTTGCAGAATTACTAAGTTCAATTTTCTTTGCAAAAGTTTTTTTTGAAATAAGTATTGACTCCGACGTTACGTAATAGTTTATATTAAAGTCACCAAGTCAAGGGAGGAAATAGTAATGATGACAGTGCATGAAGTGAGTAAGCTTGCCGAAGTGAGTATACGCACTCTACAATATTATGACAAGATTGGTCTTTTTCATCCGACGGGATACACCGATGCAGGCTACAGACTGTATGACGATGCAGATTTGGAGCGCCTTCAACACATACTACTGTTTCGCGAATTGGAGTTTCCTCTTAAAGACATCAAGGCAATTATAACCTAAATTCCCGGTAGAATTATATCTAGGAATGGCGGAAGATGTCAGAAACCTTATAAATATTGGATTGTTAACTAATTTTCCCCTTTACAAATTCATTTTTACTAGATATAATTATATCTAGGTGATGATTTATGGGATTTCGCGGTGAACAAACTGGAAAAAATGGCGTGGTCTATATATATGATGCAACCTCTGTCTGGAATGCTGCAAAACAGCGTTCTGAACAGAAGCGTATTTATATTGGCAAAAAAGATCCTGAGACAGGAAAATTAATACCGAATAAAAAGTATTTTGAACTCTACCATGAGGATGGCACCCCAAAAGCGGAAGAAGAACTTCCAACTCCCGTTCACGTCCTGTCTTCCTATGAGTATGGAAATATCTATCTCATGCAAGAAGCAGCAGATATCACGGGCCTTTCTGCTGTTTTGGAAGATTGTTTTCCAGGGCAGTGGGAAGATATCCTCTCGTGCGCAATGCACTGCTGTTCTGAGGAAGAAGCCCTTTATCTGTGCAAGCCATGGGCTGAGAATTCTTTTGGCATCCCTGCCCCTTCCTCCCAACGGATCAGTGAACTTTTGAAAGGGCTCGATGAAGACAGCCGGATGCGGTTTTATAAAAAATGGGCTGCGTTACGTTCGGAGAAAGAATACCTTGCTCTTGATATCACATCCATTTCATCATGGTCGGAACTGATCCAATATGTGGAACCCGGATATAACAGGGACCATGAACAGCTGCCCCAGATAAATCTTGCAATGCTTTTTGGCGAGGATTCCAAGCTGCCTGTGTTCTCCAGGGTCTATCCTGGCAGTGTAAAAGATGTTTCAACCCTTTTAGGGCTGGCTTCGTTTATTGAAAAAATAAAGCTGGAACAGATGCATTTTGTCATGGATAAAGGCTTTTATTCCGAAAAGGGGATTGCGCCATTGCTTGAAAAATATATCAAATTTGCCATCGGCGTCCCCTTTTCAACAAAGGCGGCAAAAGAACTGGCAGAGGATTGTATGGATGGGATATGCAGTTCGGCCAATGCTGTCATGGTAGGTGAGAATATTTATTATGCACAGACTTATATAAGAAAATGGAATAACCGCCGGGTTTATTATCATGTTTATTATGATGAGGAACGCCATGTCAGGGAAAAGAGGCTGCTTATGCGGAAAGTGCTTCATTTGGAGAACCAGCTGGCGGAGGGCAGTGTGGGCATAACAGATTCCATGGCAAAGCATTACTTTACGTTCCATAAAACAAAAGATGGATGTTACAACATTCATCGGAAAAAAGACGTAATTGATTCCGAAAAAAAGCTGGCCGGATATTTTGTGATCCTGACAAACCATTATAAAGACCCAGAGCAGCTGCTGGAGATTTACCGTAATAAAGATGTTGTAGAAAAAAGCTTTGATAATTTAAAAAATGACCTTGACCTGCACAGGTTAAGAATCCATTCAGATGAGGCAATGGAAGGCCGTATATTTATTGGATTTATCAGTTTGGTTATTACATCATATATTCGGGAGAAAATGAGGGTTCATGATATATATAGAAAATATTCTTTTCATGAATTGATGGCAGAGCTTAAAAAGTTAAAAATGATCGTATTTAAGGATGGGAAACAGCTACTTACTGAGATTACTTCCGGGCAAAAGTTTATTTTTAAGGCTATGGAAGTAGAGTTTCCCAGGTCCACCTAGATATAATGGACACGGGAATTTAGGT
>CAJUBQ010000103.1 GCA_910584595.1 uncultured Eubacterium sp. | reverse complement strand
TTTTTTAGAAGAAAAATATTTTTCATTTACCTATTGACATTTATTAGCTGGACTCTTGATAAAACATAGTTAAAAGCTCAACTAATTTTCCCAACGATATTCCACTGGTTCTGCCAATATCAGCGGCCTCCTGTAAATGCTCTTCCGCTAACCGCTGCTGTTCCTCCTGATAAAAGTCTTTATTCTGTGCCGCTACAAAACTTCCACGCCCGACTGTCGTTTCGATAAAACCATCCCTTTGTAGATCTTCATATGCCTTTTGAACGGTAATTACGCTTACATGGATTGACTTTGCCAATGCCCGCATAGAAGGAATAGGATCGCCCGTCTGCAGTTCACCGCTCATAATCATAGCTTTTATCTGTGAGGTAATCTGCTCATAAATGGGTTTACTCGTATTACTGCTTATTATAATTTCCACAGGATCCCTCCATCCGTCATATAATGTACTTATTGAACGAGTACATTATAGCAACTTCAGTCACAACTGTCAATAAGGTAATGGCAGGTGGCAAAATTCTTATGAGAACAATAACAAATGGGATCTGTTCTTTGGAAAAGGAGCATAAACAAAACAAGACCACAGGGGAAGTAAAATCCTTGTGATCTTTGTTATGGTATTTCAAATTTATAACCTACACCGACAATATTTTTGATATATTCCAAGCCATCCGGTGTTATCTTCAATTTCTTCCGCAGATTGCTCATATGGTTGCTTACCGCTTTGCGTGAGTAACAGGCAGCAGCCTCATCCCAGACCAGTTCCATGATCAGCTCGTATGTGAACACCCGTTGGGGATGCGTGATCAGCAGGGCAAGAATATCAAATTCTTTCGCCGTCAGTTCGACCACTTGTCCATCCACACGTACCAGCCGCTGCTCCAGGCAAAAGTACAAATCACCCATATGAATCTCTGTGAAGATACCTTCATTCTCTGTCAACAGCTCATAAGCTCCGGAGCGGATACACAGGATATCAGCTGAACCACCATTCTGCTTTTCTTTGCCAAGAAGATAGTTTACTAACTCCTGCCGCTGTCTTGCGTCCAACAGCATAAGCAGCTTTTCTCCGATTTTATCTCCCGGCTCGGATATTTCCAGTACAGCTAATTTCCCAAAGATATCACCTCCGTTCCCTTTACGCCCCTCCGTCCTTCAGCATTCTATGATAAACTATAAACATGACAGCGTTCTGTCATATTTCATATCTTTTTTGTGCAATGACACCTTACCTGGGCTTTATGCCCCTACCCTTTTCGCACTGGCCTTATATACTTAAAATACTGTTCCGGATCATAAAAAAGTACATGACTCTTCCCGGTGAAGTATCAAGGCAGCATCCGGCTTCTTCATAATCAAACTCGGCCGTCTCTTGATTTTATTGCTATAATCTTTGAAGAACAATAGAAATAAAATTCAAATATTTACCTCCGCCAGCCTCCATAGCTTTACGATCACTGATTGCATACTCGTTTTCTTGCTTTAACCAGTCGTTCCATACTTCCTCATTACTTTCCATCTCATGAATGGAAATTACCCTGGCCCCTTTGCAGTGGCGGATAATGTTTTCCCAATACATTATATCGTGCATATAATCAAGCTGATCTGGTGTCCATGAGAGAAGTAATTCTGGTGGCAGATTACTATGACAATCTTTTTTCATTCCGGGAATAGCAATATAAACATAGCCACCATGTTTAAGATATGGGAGCAATTTATCGTCAAGGAATTTAGGATCTCGCCCAAAATAATTATAGGAATCCGTACTGATGATTGCATCGAAAAATTCTTCCTCAAACGGAAGTGCCGTGGCATCTGCCTTAACCGGAATAATCTGCTCATCGGACAAACCCATTTTGCGAAAGAATTTTCGATTATCTTCCGGATCGCTCCACAAATCCGTGGCATATACAGTAAACCCGTACTCTTTTACAAGAAAGAGGGAAGTCAACCCCTGACCGCTGCCAAGATCACATACTATGGCGTTTTGGGAGATTTTGCAATGAAGTAAAAGTTCCTCCTCCAGTTTGACTGGATTTGGCCCCATAATTTTAGCCTGTAATTCAGGAATGTTATATTTTTGACTACGAATATATTTCATTTTTGTTTTCCCTTTCCTTTGTGTGAGATTCTATAAAAAAATCAATATGCTTTATTAGCCGTTTTTCAATATCCACATAAGATTCATTTTCATCTGACATATTGATAAGTAAAAAAAGCGGGGAGAAAAATTCTATTGCAAGTTGGTATGGGTCATTCTCCTTTAACACACCACATCTAATCATCTCACGAAAAATATCTTTTAAATAAAGAACAGGCCCACGCACAAGGCTATCCTGATACAACTTGTTTAATTCTGGATTACGATACTGCTCTAATGTGAGCATCTTACGATAATCAGCGGCAAATTCATCTGAAGTCCAAAACCTATATTGTGAAACGGCAAAATTTTTAAGATTTTTCAATCCGATTTTCTCATATTGTTCTGGTGCACAATCAAATACATTTTCTGGCACACCATATTTCCGTGCTATTTCATGATCCGATTGTGACATACGCGCCACAATACTGTTAAAAATATCCTTCTTATTTTCATAGTGCTTATACAGCGCCCCTTTTGTAATTCCCAATTTTTCTGCTATTTTACTGACGGAAACTGCTTCATATCCGTCTTTTGCAAATAATTGCAATGCAACGGCCAATATTTTTTCCTTTGTATCAGTCATTCTATGTACCTCCTACAATGTAAACAATCGTTTACCTCTTCTTTTTGATATTATAGTAAACGCTCGTTTACTTGTCAAGAGGATTTTTATGAGCCAATCTGTGCAAAGCATTTCCTATCGTAAAAGTGAGAATCGCTGGTTCTCATTTATCATATTGTTTTCTGGCCTGCTCTAAAAATGCCTTGATATCATCCCGCAGCGTCTTTGGCTCTATAATTTCCGCTTTATCCCCCAAGCTTGCAAAAGTGCTTACGATCCACTCCGGATATTCCGTATAAAAGGAAATGTAAAGAGAATTATTTTCTTCCCGGATATTGCTCTGGCCAAAGAAATCAATCGCCAGAAACTCATAGGATTTATCCATTCTGACTGTAACCAATTGCCCCACGCCATTTGAAAATGCGCTCTGCAATACCGGAATTTCATAATCTGTCCGTTCCGTATAGATCTGCTCGCAAAGCAACAGCTTCGATATTCTGTTAAGCTTAAAAACACGGAAATCCTGCCTTTGTGTGCAGTAGGCGAAAAGATACCAGTATTCTTCTTTGAAAATGAGCTTATAGGGTTCCACGGTTCTTTTGGAGTATCCATTGCTGCTGTAATACTCCAGTTCCAACAGGCGCCGGGAGGCAATCGCAGAACGAATGATTTTGATTTTTTCAATGGTCGTACTCTTATGGTTCCAGGATGTGAAATCAATGATGATATCGTTCTCCAGCAGCAGCTTATCTTCCTGCCCAAGACGCAGCTTCGCAAGCAGTGTCTTTATTTTTGAACTCTCATCAATACTTGCAAACCCTTGTATGCCGGACACAATTAGATCTATGTCCTCTTTATTCAGTGCTGATTTGCTGTATTTAAAATTTGGCAGCAAAGATATACCGCCGCCAATGCCCTGCTGTGTAGTCACTGGGAACCCTGCACTGGACAAATCCAACAAATCCCTATGGATCGTGCGCACAGAGACCTCAAAATACTCCGCCAGCTCCTGTGCCGTTATTTTTTTCCGCTCCAATAAAATACATAATATACCGAACATTCTGTTGCTTTTCATTCAAGGCACCTCCTCTGTCAATTTTACAGAAATAAGACATCAAATGTCAAGTTTCCGCTGTAACAGACAAAGTGAACCTATCTATGGCAAAAGATTACGGAGCTTATGTTTCCACGCCAGATACCCCGTCAGCTTGCTGCGGCGCATCTGGGCAGATTCATCAGGCGATACAAAAATCAAAATATGTATCCGGGTATGGCTCGTCCACCAAGACGTAATGCCACCATTCATAACGATAGGCTTCAAATCCGCTGCTCTCCATGATATAACGCAAACACTGCCGGTTTTTTGATTCTTCTTCGCTCAGACCGCTTGCGGTATGGTGTGACCGTTCATCCATATAGTCAAAATCTCCACCCATAGGAACAAGCATACCGCTATTCAAATGAAAAATTGTAAGGTCAACCGTACTTCCACGGCTGTGGCTGGATTTTGAGGCCACATACCCCTTCGCAACCATCTCATTCCTTTTGATATTTGGATAGTAACGCTTTTTCGTCAGATTGTCTTCCGGTTGGGAAGTCCAATTCAGAAAACAATCCACTGCGCACTGGGGGCGATAGCCGTCCCATAAGAGCAAACCATATCCCAGTTTCTCCGCCATCTTCTGAGCCTTACGCAAAGCAACTCCCAGCTCCTTCGTTCCCATAACACGGTTTACCATGTATCCGTCTACCGGTTTCCCGGTGAAATTGTCCCATGTGGCATATTTAGCATCCCATCGGATTCCGGGAATCATTTCATCTAAAAAGGCAAAGTTCTTTTTCATGGCAGTTACCTCCTAAGTGAAAGTTCAATCAAGCGATCCAGTATTTCAGTAAGCGTAAAACCGGCTGCTGTCATCATGCGGGGATAACGGCTGTAGGAAGTAAAACCCGGCATGGTATTCACTTCATTCAGCACAATGCAGCCGTCCTCCCGCAAAAACAGATCAATACGAGCCAATCCTCGGCAGCCAAGTATCCGGTAAATCTTCATTGCTGTTTTCTGAATCCGTTCTCTTACCTCATCCGGTAAGACAGCTGGAACTCTGATAACTGCATTTTCAGAACCTTTCTCCGGCTGTGCTTCCTGATGAATCTTAAAAAAACCGTGTCTCAGCTCAATCTGATCCACCTCGCCAGCCATGAGAGCATTTTCATTTCCCAGTATGGCACAGCCTACCTCACTCCCGGAAACGGCCTCCTCAACCAATATTTTGCAGTCATACTTGCCCGCCTCTGTGACCGCTGCCTGCAGTTCCTCTGCCCGGCATACCTTATTCACGCCAAAAGAGGAGCCGGAACGGGCAGGTTTTACAAAGACCGGGTACGAGAGTGTCTCTGCTTTCAGGCTGTCCCCCTTTTGTAGAACTCGAAACCCAGGTACCTCAATTCCCGCATTTTTCACAACCATATAAGCGAGCGACTTATCCATACAGGTTACAGAACTTTGAATGTCGCATCCCACATAAGGAATGCCGGACAGCTCAAGCAGACCCTGTATGGTTCCGTCCTCGCCAAATTTTCCATGAATCATCGGAAGCACCACGTCTACAGGCTGGCTCTCATATCCGCCATCCTTTTGTATCAGCAGGCCATGGGTCCTTCTGTCCGGAGAAATCACAGCCGGGTATCCCGCATAGTTTTCCCAGTCCCGGCAGGGCTTATCGCATAGTTTCCATGCGCCGGATTTTGTGATTCCAATATAAAACGGCTGGTATTTTTCCTTGTTTATATTTGCTGCAACCTCCATCGCAGATTTCACTGAAACATCATGTTCCTCTGAGCAGCCTCCAAACAGGACTGCAATTTTAAGCTTATACATTTCCAAGACTCCTTTCAAAATTCAGACAATTTCGGATGGTATTGCTCACGGTATCGACCAGTACCCGATCCGTATGATAGGCTGTGTGCGGCGTAACAATGACATTCGGCATTCCCTGCAGGACAGACAGGAAAGGATGCTCTATCGTTCTTTGAGTGCAGTCATGGTAAAAGATACCTTCTTCGCCCTCTAAAACATCCAGGGCGGCACCGCCGATTTTCTGTCCTTTTAATGCTTCTACCAATGCTGCGGTATCCACTAAAGCGCCCCGTCCTGTATTGATCAGAAGCGCCTCCTGCTTCATCATTTCCAGCTCTTCACATCCAATCATATGGCGGGTATCTTCTGCCAACGGAATATGCAGTGTAACAATATCACTTTTTTTCAGCAGTTCATGAAACGAAACATAGTCCGTTCCTGCTTTTTGATTTCGGTCATACGCCAATACCTTACAGCCGAATCCCTTCAGGCGTTCCATGACTGCCTGTCCGATTCGCCCAGTTCCTAACACACCGACGGTCATATCCCGCAGTTCTTTTCCGCGCAGGTCATTCAGGCAATAATTCTGCCTCTGGGTTTCACGCAGAATCGACTTTGTGCCGCGCATCAGCATAAGCATCAGCATGACGGTATAATCGGCCACACTTCCCGGCGAGTATTCTACCGTGCCAACAACCATACCCAGCAACCCGGCCGCCTGTATATCAATATGGTTAAAGCCAATGCTCCGGGTACTGATATACTTTACCCCTGCATTTTTTAGTGCAAGAAGAATCGGTTCTGACAGCTCCGCTTTATGGCTTACGCTTACGCAGCAGCATCCATCAGCTAATCCAGCATTGCTTTCTGATATAGAATCTTTTATGAGTGTAGCTGTAACACCAAGCTCATAAGAAATCTTTTGAAAAACCTCCATTTCGTCTGACTCACATCCAAAAACAGTAATATCCATTTTTTTATTCATTCGTTTCCTCCTTATCCTATTACCGGGCTTTGATTTTATCTAAAATATCAACGCTGTCCTGAAACCTGCTTTCTTTCGTAGAGCCCATGACTACGCAGATATAGGTTTCTCCGTCAATCACTGCTGCGGAGACGACACAGGCACCACCAAGGCTGCTGGTCCCGGTTTTCAGGCCGATGACCTCCGGACGATAATAGGGACTGTTCGGATCAAGAAGCTCATTGGAATTGTTGTAAGTGACCTCCCTTCCGTTCGGCCATCTTTCATATGACGTATTGCTCGCCACAATTTCTGAAATAATGGGATCCTCCAAACATGCCTTTGCAATGATGGCAAGATCATAGGCCGTGGTATACTGCCCCTCGGCGTCATACCCATCCGGAACCACAAAATTCGAGTCTATAACGCCAATTGCCTTGGCCTTCTCATTTACCTTATCCATGAATATTTGAATGGCCTGCTGATTGGACAGGCTATTATCACCCGCAATGGTCTTTCCGGTATTGACTGCAAGGGTATAGGCCGCATCATTGCCGGACGGAAGCATCAGGGCAATCAGGAGCTGCCTGACAGTCAGGGTATCGCCTTTCATAAGCCATGCGGTTGACGAATCACTATGGATCATTTCAATCTCCGCACCGACTCTCATCTCATCCTCCGGAGAACAATATTCAAGCACGGTCAACGCTGTAATCATTTTGGCTGTACTGGCCGGCGCAATTCTGTCCGTGCCGTTTTTTTGATACAATAACGCATCGGTGTCTTTATTCACCACAATGGCATTTGCTGCTATAATGTTCAGGTCAATCGCATTCGCCCGGTTGGATATGGCTGGCTCCGAAGCTGGAGACTCCTCCTCACTCTGGCCGTCGGCCAGAAATGAATAGTCCTTGCTTGTCTTTGTATTTTCTTTGGATGGAAGAGCGGGATCTTTACTCTCTCTCAGAAAATACACAGCTCCAAAAATTACACAGACTATGAGCAGACCGAGCATGGCACATGCTGCTCTGTAAAAAAACAATTTTCTTCTTTTGTCTTTTCTGCGGTTCCTTCCATACTGGTTTTCATTGTTATTTTGACGTTCCACGTTTCTCTTAACTCCTTTCCACATACAAAAAAATCGCTCCCTCTGATATAAAGAATACCAGAATGGAGCGATTTATTTTTTCGCATTATTTTATGGATAACACACGGTTTATCTCGGAATTTCTTACGATTTTCCTACGGTGGGCAATGTAACCTCAAAACTGGTGATACCGTTTTCGCTGCGGGCAGTGATCTGTCCATGGTGCAGTTCCACAATCTCCCTTGCAATCGCAAGTCCCAGACCGGCTCCGCCGGTGCTTGAGCTTCGTGACACATCCAGGCGGTAAAACTGCTCAAAGATTCTTTCCAATCTCTCCCCGGGAATCGTATCCCCTTCGTTTATGACTTGGATGAGCACATAGTCTTCCGCCTGCCTGGCATTCACCTGAATGGTAGTATTCTCATAACAGTAGCTGACGGCATTTCTCAGCACATTATCGAACACTCTCTGCAGTTTGTTGGCATCACAGGACAGCATCATGTCCGGCTGAACATCAAATTCACATTTGAGATTTTTCCCGGCCAACATCGGCTTAAACTCGTGCCCCAGCTGTTCCAGCATCATCGTCAGATTGATTTTGCTGTACACAAGCGTGATGTTTGAAAGATTAAACCTCGTAATTTCAAAAAACTCATTGATCAGCTCTTCCAGACGTTCAGCTTTATCCAGTGAAATGGACAGATATTTTTCCCGGAGTTCCTCGGAGATTTGATTCTCATCCCTTAACAGGTTTAAATACCCTATAACCGATGAAAGCGGAGTCTTCAAGTCATGAGCCAGGTACATAACAAGGTCGTTTTTCCGCTGTTCCGCAAGCTCGGCGTCCGTTTTCCGTTTCGTCAGTGTATGCCGTATGGAATTGATTTTTCTTTCGGTCGAAGCCAGTTCCGGAGGCAGGGCGATATCATTGGTATCTTCATGCACCAGGGTATCAATCCCCCGGTTGATCTCCTTAAAATACTTTGAGATACTGTCCAGATAACGGCGAAAGATCATAAAAAACACACCCATAACCGCTATCAGAAAAAGCCATATCTCATACGCCTTAAAGGTTCTCAGATAAACAGCCACCGCCTCATCCCGATCATGATAGATAAAGCTATCTAAAATGGCTACCACCACATTTGCAAAATTATCTTTTAAAACGAATAGATACACTGCCGCTATAATTAGAATGGAGCATGCCATTATCAGCAGTATTTTAAGGGACAGTCTGTTTTTAAAAAGTAAATAGTCATCTTCATGACTGGTTTTATCTCTATTTTTCAATGGTATATCCCACTCCCCACACGGTTTTTATAAATTTCGGATTTCTTGACGGTTCCTTCATTTTTTCCCGGAGACGTCCGATATGCGCCATCACGGTATTATTGCTGTCAAAATACCGTTCCCCCCATACTGCTTCAAATAATTCCTCCGTAGAAACAACCGTCCCCTGACGCTCGCACAGATACCAAAGAATCGAAAATTCCGTTGGCGTCAGCTGAATCTCCTTTCCAAACAAGATACACTTATGGCTGCTCTTGCTAATTGTCATCCCTCTGATATCGTATTCTGTGCATTCAGCCTCTTGCTTTAAGCTGGGCTGCTTGTACCGCATGTACTGCCTTAGCTGCGCCTTTACCCTCGCAACCACTTCCAACGGGTTAAACGGCTTCGTAATATAATCATCTGCCACAGACAGTCCCATGATTTTATCCCCGTCCTCCACTTTTGCTGTCAGCATGATAACAGGGAAGTAAAACTTTTCCCGGATTTTCTGGCAGATCTGAAACCCGTCTACATCCGGAAGCATGATATCCAATATGGCTAAATCCAGTTCCACGGATTCAATACACTTTAGTGCATCCTTGCCATTATAAAATTTATAAACGGTATATCCATCGTTTTTCAGATATACTTCAACTAAGTCGGCCAATTCTTTTTCATCATCAACCACTAAGATTTTTTCATTCATTGCATTACTCCTTACATTGCGATAATCTGTCTTTATTATGTGTCAAAACCGTATATGAAACAACAATAGCAGAATCGCAAATAATCGTCAAGGCACGGCGAGCTGACGGGCCAGTTTATCCAGATTCTTGACGATTACCGCTATTCTGCTAACAATGGCAAATTATATGTTTTTTATGGTGCTTCAAATTTATAGCCGACACCAACAATGTTTTTAATATAGTCCAGAGCATCCGGTGTAACTTTGAGTTTCTTCCGCAGGTTACTCATGTGATTGCTTACCGCTTTTTTGGAATAAAAAGTATAATCCTCGTTCCAGACCAACTCCATGATCAATTCATAAGTAAATACCCTTTTGGGATGTGTGAGCAATAGCGCAAGAATATCAAATTCTTTTGCTGTTAACTCAATCACTTGTCCTCTCACACGTACAAGCCGCTGCTCCAAACAAAAGTATAGCTCTCCCATCTCGATCTCTGTGAATACTCCACCGACCTCCGCCTGCGGATCATGGATTTGAAAGCTGTCACATGGGCTATCAGCTGAATCGGTATCCTTCTTTTCTTGACTAAGAAGGTATTTTATTAATGCCTGCCGCTGCTGGACGTTTAACAGCATAAGCAGTTTTTCTCCAATTTTATCTCCTGACTCAGAGATTTCTATCACGGCTAATTTCCCATATCATCATCTCCTGTTAGTATGGATCTATACTCAACAAAAAATACATTTTAAGCGTTATAAAGCTTACTATATTGTTTTGGAGTAACCATGGCGTATTTCTTAAAAAAATTGGTAAAGTGGCTTTGGCTGCTAAAACCAAGCTGATAGGTAATATTTGATAAATCTTCTCCGGCCTTCAGCATTTTTTTGGCTTCAGTCATTTTAGTACATTCAATAAAGCGATAAGGAGATATTCCCTTTTCTCTCGTAAACATCCGAATAAAGTGGTACTTGCTGAAACCCGTAAAGGTACTTAAATCGCATAAAGATATGTTTGAGGCGTAATGCCTTTCAATATACTCACAAGCACGTTCTACAATATCCGAAGCTTCTATTTGTTCGCACTCCAATGGTTGAGAATAATCTGCAACCAAATCGCCAATGATCATATAAAGCAATTCTTCCTTTTGTAAATCGCAATATGAACCATTCTCAATTAAGTCAATCAACTCTGTGATTTGCGGAATAAGATCACTCTGATAAACAATCTGCGGTTCAAAATACGGACATATGGCAAATCCTAAACATTCCAATGTCAATTCTTCCATGCGTTCAGTAGTGATGTGGAAACATCTAAAATCCAACAGTTCCTTTTTCAATTCCAAACAAGTATGATTATCTTTCGGGTTGAAAAGGAGCAGATCATTTTTTCCTATGGTGTATTCCTTACCTTGACATATTACTCGTCGGCTCCCGCTCTCTATATAGCCTAATTCATAGTAATCATGAAAATGCGGAGGCAAACTTTCAATCATTCCTGTCAGTGTTAATACCTCTATATTCAGTTTTTCGTCAAAAACAATTTTACTGTTGGAATGATCCATAAGTCACCTCCGCAAAAATTACTCCAATAATATCATTATAGTGTATTCGTATTTCTTTTTCTTGCATAATGTTGCTATTTGTGTTAAGGTCTGTCGAATATCGTACTTTTATACCTGTATAAAAATACGAACAAGCGTTACGGAGGCAATGATCCCGAATCATTTCCATAACGCTTCATTATTTGCTCCTCCTTCTCAAAGGAAGTTCCGCACATTTCAAATCATCTTATTCTGCAGAGAGCGTCATGCAAATCAATGGCCATGTGTCCTCTTGCGGATGCGTTGATAATTCACGCACTTTGCAATAAATTGATTTATTTTGCATGATTTCATCTGTGGTAAGGCATAGTGTCTTTTTCTTCTCAACGAGCTCTTTCATATTTACGGTGCCAATCCAAGTATCTTTTTGAAACGGTAATGTCAGCATATGCGCTTCCGAAAAGTAATCTACCAGACGTACAAACTGACTTTTTGATTCTTCTTGCCACAGCGCAACGCATTCTTGATAATCTGCTATGCTGTCAATCTCGGATAGCCCCGGAATGATATACTGCTGCATATCATTTGCAATGATGGCTTGAATCTTCTCATAGGGGGTATCCATCGGCTTGTAGTTTTTATAACCGTCAATGACATAACCCCGTATATCACGGAGCGGGTGTAACCTGCCTTGATGCGGCAAAAAGCAAGCTTCTGTAAAAGATTTGAAAAAAGTAACATCTTGCAGTTGTTCATCTGAAAGGTCAGGCGTATCTACTACGATATTCAGCCAAAAGGAAAATCCAGTAACATTGCTGTTAAATTGGGAGCTTTGAATATTTACGGCGATTGTGCAGGCTTCCTTATGGATGGAAAAAGCCTGTGTTCCCCGAAGGCTGTGAAAACCTGCTTCTTTGAGCGCCGGTTTGATAACTTGTTGAATTACTTTATTTTTCTTTTCTCGTGAAGTCATATTCTTGTACCGCTCTTTCTGTCAGTTCTTTATTGCTATCTTTGCTGTTCCTGTACCTTATGCGCCGTGATGATCGTATAGCTATAAGCGTTGACCGTAATGATACACCCGTCAACCGTTATATACCAGTTCTTTCCTTTTCTCGATATGGATGCTTCAACAGAAGATATCCTATTTCTGCACCAATCAACAACATGATCGGTATCCAAAGCAAGGTTTCTCTTGATTCTTTCTACACCCAATTCGGTCGTATGTAGCTTATCCAAATGATTCAGTAATTCGTTGTTCTGCATATTTTTCACCCCTCAAACCGGAATTTGAAAATCACTTCTTCATGATAAGTTTCAGTGCTATATTTCTTCTTTCAGCAATTTTCTGAAACACCTCTTTCTTACTCTGTTTTCTCCTGCTGGCGAGACCTCCCCGAGTACCACACACTTCTTTCTCTCCATATATCTGCCACATTTATTACAGCTAATTCCGAGTAGTTATTGGACTTTAGTTTGTATAACCACCTTATCCTTAACTGCAACCTGATGTGATTTCTGTTTGTCAGACCAGAGATTTGCTTACAGCTTCCTTCAGATTCCACCTCACGATGGACACCCTTGCTGTTCGGCTGTGTCCTTCCCACTACTAAGGCAGACTAAGGATTTTCACCCTTTAGAAGCGTGTGCCGTCGGGCGCACTATAAAAAACCAGGTTTGAAAAACTGCTTTTTTATATATGAAGTATCATTGTTGCCAGCCAGAAATAAATTAAAAGTGAAAGCGCATCCATAACCGTCGTAATAAACGGAGATGATATTACAGCCGGGTCAAGCTTCATTTTTTTTGCAAGAATAGGAAATACGCATCCAACCATTTTGGCAAATATAATTTCGATTATAAGTGTCAGACTGATTACAAGATCAACCTGAATAGTAATAGCACTCATACCGAGCAATGTTCTGTCAACAAACCATATTTTAACAAAATTGACAGCAGCAAGTGTAATTCCGCACAGAACACCTACTCTGAATTCCTTCCATATAACTTTAGAAATATCTTTAAAATCTATTTCTTTAAGTGAAAGAGCACGGATAATAACGGCACTCGCCTGCCCTCCCGAATTACCGCTTGTTCCCGTAAGCATAGGCACAAACGAGGTCAGTACAATCAGTGCTGAAAGCTTGTCCTCAAAAGCATTTAAAATCATACTCGTAAATGTTGCACTTATCATAAGAAACAAAAGCCACGTAATTCTGGATTTCCATGTTTCAAATATGCCTGTTTTGAGATAAGGTTTCTCGTTAGGCATAATAGCGTGCATCTTCTGGATATCCTCAGTATTCTCTTCCTGCAATACGTCAATAGCATCATCGACTGTAATGATACCCACAAGCCTGTTTTCCATATCCACAACAGGAAGAGCAAGGAAGTTATACTTATCAAGGAAATTTGCCGCTATTTCTTTATCATCATGCGTGTTTACAAAAATTGTATTTGTTTCCATAAACTCTTCAATCTTATCGCCATAATCGTGTAACAAAAGTTCTTTTACTGTAGTTACACCAATAAGATGCCTTGAGCTGTCAGTAACGTAACAAGTATAAATTGTTTCCTTATCAACACCTGTACGTCTTATTCTTTTAAAGGCATCCTCAACAGTGTTATCCTTTTTCAGATCAACAAACTCAGGGGTCATAATTGAGCCTGCGCTGTCCTCAGGATACTTTAAAAGAGTGTTAATTGATTTTCGTGTCTGCGCATCAGTATTTCTGAGTATTCTTTTTACAATTGTCGCAGGCATTTCCTCAATAATATCAACTGTATCATCAAGGTAAAGCTCGTCAATAACCTCACGAAGCTCTGTATCTGAAAAAGCATGGATGAGAGCTTCCTGCGTTTCACCGTCAAGTTCAACGAATGTTTCAGCCGCCTCTTCTTTAGGAAGAAGACGGAAGAGCAAAATCCTCTGTTCATTTGGAAATTCATCAAAAAGAACAGCAATATCAGTTGGATTAATGTCTGCTAAAATGCTTTTAAGCTGTGAATATTTCTTCTCTCTGTAAAGAGTGGAGATTTGCTCTATAAGCTTTTCAAATTCAAGTTTTTTAAGATTCATGATCCTTATCTCCTTTCGTTTTTTATTCTATTCCATAGTATTGTTACCTCCTTATGTATCAAAACTGTTGAATTGGAATTTATCATAATGAATTAAGGATATTATAGGTTTAAGTGGTAGCAAGACTTTAATAAAGCAGAAAAGCCTCAATTGAATTTCTATACCAGATTAGTTACTGTGTATAACCTCCATATAAACGTCCTCTTCCATCATTTGTTCTTTTGATTTTTTATCCAGATATAGCAGATAACCACTCCGATTAAGGCTATCCCTCCCGTGGTTATATATGGTAATTCAATATTGCTTTCATACAGATACCCAGTTAATAAAGGAGCAATAACTTTGCTAAGATTTCCGGCGGTACTGGCAAATCCCATCAGTGTTCCTTTATGCTGATTGTCAGTTTTTGAAAGGGTTGCGTTTAATGTGGGTACTGTAATAGCAGAAGATACCGCAAATAAGCCAAAAATCACCAACACACTAACAAACCCAGTTGTCAATACCATGGCAAACGCTACTAAGGCTTTGCAAAACATACCTATCAGTATTAGTCGCTTCTCACCAATTTTTTTTGCTAAAGGACCAGTCAAAAAACCTTGTACTACAATCAAAATACCTGCTAGAGCCATCCAAATAACACCAACTTGCTTAGTGGAAAATCCAAACTTATCTACGACATACAGCCCCGTAATTCCTTGCAAGCCTGTTTGACAGAAATTCACGACGAAAATAAGTATCAAAACCATTCCTGCTGAGCCAAAAATTATACTTTTCAGGTCTGAAAAATCAAAGGGTTTTCTTTTTTCCGTCTGTCCTGAACGCTCAATTGACTCTGGCAAAAGTGTTAGAATTAGCAGAAAGGCAATAAATGAAATGCCAGCTCCTGTAAAAAATGGGAGCGCAAGCGAATAGCCTGCAAGAATGCCTCCCAATAATGGTCCCATCATTACGCCAACGCTCATTGAAGCTCCAAGTTGACTCATATTCTTGCTTCTTTCTTCCTCCGAGCTGGAATCTCCAACATATGCCAAAGATGCAACGGACGTAGCAGATGACAATATACCCGATAAACTGCGAGCTATAAATAGTGTCCAAAAGGATGAAGCCAAACCGAACAGGAACAGACTGATGGAATATCCTATAATACCAATGCTGATAATCGGCTTTCTACCAATTCGGTCAGACAGTGCACCCCAAAAAGGTGCGCATACTGTTTGTGCCAGAGCATATACGGCAGTGAGCCATCCAAGCTCACGACCACCAGCACCTAGATTTTCCATGTAAAATGGCATGACCGGAAGAATTAAGCTATATCCTAACGCAATCACCAAAGTAGCAAGCTTTAAAGCGAAAATAGGCTTTTTATTCATCAATCGTCACCGTCCCCTCCGAGCCGTCCACCGTTATCATTTGTCCATTTTTAATACTTCTCGTGGCTGTGTGTGTCGCCATGACAGCGGGGATACCATATTCACGGGCAACAATGCTTGAATGGCTAAGAG
>CAJUBQ010000102.1 GCA_910584595.1 uncultured Eubacterium sp. | reverse complement strand
GGACACTATCAGTTTGCACAGGATGAAGAGCCTGTAGTATTAAGCGGCTCGTCCTGTCAGGATGCAGCTGTCGTACAGCCCGGATATCTGATTAATAAGCCATATTTTGAATACAATTCGAAGGATGGTTTATACTATCGATATCAGTACGGATCCAAGCATATCGACGGCAATGATTCCAGCCAGCTTGCAGTAAAAAATATTCTGATACAAAATTCTAATGTACGCACATTGGATGATAAAGGATATCTGGAGATTGCGACAACCGGAGAAGGCACCGGCTGGTATATTACAGGCGGCAAAGCTGTCAGTCTTACCTGGAAGCGTGCAGATCATTTTTCGCCGACACAGTATTTTGACAGTGACGGAAATGAAATTCTGTTAAACCAGGGGAAGACATGGGTCTGCATTACTGATAATTCGCATCTGGACAGAGTGCATATTTATGAAGACGCTGCACAGATGCAGTAGGATTGTGAAGATCATATGGCAAACAGAAACAAAACAAGAAAAAAAGCCCGGGATCAGGCCAGAAATAAAAATCAGGATTTTTTGCTGCAGGGCGGTGTACTGGCGTCTGCAGCAATCTTAGGCCGGGTGATCGGACTCATTTACCGGATACCGCTGACGTCCATTATTGGTGATCTGGGCAATAATTATTACGGATGCGCATTTGATATTTATAATATCTTCCTGCTCATTTCGTCTTACAGCCTGCCAATGGCGGTTTCCAGAATTGTATCGGACTATCGTTCAAAAGGGGAATCTAAAAATGCATATCGTGTGCTTAAGTGTGCTTTCTTATTTGCAATGTTAACAGGAACTACAGCCTGCGCAGCCATTTTCTTTGGCGCACGATGGATTACCGGAACTGTCTTTCAAACGCCTTTAAGTTTGTATGCACTGCGCGTATTGGCTCCAACGCTTCTGATTACAGCGTTTCTCGGTGTTTTGCGTGGCTTTTTTCAAGGAATGGAAAATATGTATCCAAGCGCAGTTTCTCAAGTGCTGGAACAGTTGGTGAACGCTTTTGTAAGTGTACTGGCAGCTTATTTTCTGGCATCCCGTGGTGGCAGCATTGGCAAAGTCCTGGCCAACGAAGAGGGGTATCATGCCGCTTATGGTGCTGCAGGCGCAGCGGTAGGAACGACTGTCGGCGCAGCTTTTTCACTGATGTTTTTGTATATTTTATACAAAGGTTTTATTCGTATTTGGCGGAAAAAAATGCGCAGAGAGCATATAAAAAGAATTCCAAACGAGATATTATTCCGTAGGATGATGCTTACGATACTGCCGTTTTTAGCAGCCTCAGCGCTGTTTAACATTAATATTGTCATCGAACAGGGGATTTTTAAACATATGATGAAAGCGCAGGCACAGGCAGAGCAAATCGCCCTGTGGTGGGGTGTATTTTCCGGAAAATTTCGTACATTGCTGAATCTTCCGGTTGCGATTGCAGCAGCTATCGGAGCAGCCTGCATTCCAAGCATTACAGCTTCTTTTGTAAGACAGGAGCAGGAAGCGACTGTGGAAAAGACAGAACTTGCGATACGTTTTTGTATGCTGATTGCATTTCCATTTTCCTTTGTGCTGATGCTGTTATCGGCGCCTTTAATGGAATTTTTATTTCAGGATTCACAGCCGTTAGCATCAGGACTTCTCTTAGCAGGCGGCAGCATCGTTATTTTATATTCCCTGTCAACCGTTACAGCCAGTATTTTGCAGGGGATTGGAAAGCTGCGCGCGCCGGTCGTCAACAATGGAATTGCGCTTATATTGGAAGTTGCTTCCTTAATTGCGCTGCTAAAATTTACAAAGCTGAATATTTACGCGGTCGTTGCCGCTATGGCGGTATTTGGAATCTGTGTAACATTGCTGAATCAAATCGCTTTGTATCGGAGCGGATATTGGGCGCCTGAATTTATGAAGACTTTTGTGCTGCCGGGCGTATGCGCATCGATTATGGCATCTATGAGCTGGATTATTGAGACGGCTCTCAGTCAGGTTGTAGAGTGGAAATACGTAACGGTGCCGGTCTCCATTGCATGTGGGATTATTGTGTATTTGATTTTATTGGTGACGCTTAGAGCAATGACGCCTGAGGAAATGCGCCAGTTCCCGGGAGGAAGGTGGATGGCAAAAATGATGGATAGAATGACGCAGTAAATGATTAGCTGTTTCTCATCAGCGATCTATATATCTGGCATTAAATAATTGCCAGATATATATTTATAAATATTTGAACGGATCAGGTATAAAAAATAATGATGTTGTGCATACTTGCTTGTAAATCAAACTCCGATTTTCAGAAGCCTATATTGCTCTCATCTGACAGAATGGTATTTGACAGACTGTTACTTAGGGCATCACAAGGAGGTTATTATGAATTACAAAAAAAGTATGCGTATATTTTGGTTTTCCCTTTGCCTGCTGCTTGCTGCCGGAATGTTTATTATCGCATCCGTACAGTACCGTTCACAGAAAAAATTAATCGAAGGCGCTTACGATCATAAAGAAAGAACCGGCCCTTCCGGCCGTATGTCTCAGCCTGAGACAACGACCGGGGAGGACTCCAGGGAGAAGGCCGCGTCCTTTGCCGTCCAGCCGTATACACAAAAGGAGCAAACCTCAGTGGACTCCGGGATACCACAAACAGGACAAAATACTGTGGAATATCGTTTTGAATTAAAGGTAAAAAACGGGTATTTAGATGTGTATCATTTTCATACGGAAAATCTGTTTTTTCACACAGGCATACCATACAGCGCTATGACAGTGAATCAGCGTCAGGAACTTGAAAATGGAAAATACTTTGTGAACGAACAGGAATTGTATGGATATTTGGAAAGCTGCACAAGCTGAATGAAAACTGCCTGATGCATAGGAGTAAAATATGGCAAAAACGATCGCAATTGGTAAACAGGATTTTCGCGAAATGATTATCGGAAAGTATTTCTATATAGATAAGACCGCTTTTATCAAAGAATGGTGGGAAAACGGAGATGATGTAACTTTAATTACCCGTCCGAGACGTTTTGGAAAAACGCTCACGATGAGTATGACAGAGCAGTTCTTTTCTGTAAAATATGCAGGATGTAGAAAAGTTTTTGAAAAACTGAATATCTGGAAAGAAGAAAAATATCAAAATCTTCAGGGCACTTATCCGGTTATCAGCTTAAGCTTTGCAGGAATTAAAGAAAATACTTACGCAAAAACGAGACAAAGCATCTGTCAGCTGCTGGTAAATCTATATGCAGACCACAGATTTTTATTAGAAGGGGAAATTCTTGCGGAAGTAGAAAAGGATTTCTTTGAACGGGTATCTGCTAAGATGGATGACATAACTGCTGTATTTGCTTTGTATCAGCTATCCGGTTATCTTTCCCGGTACTATGGTAAAAAAGTAATTATATTGCTGGATGAATATGATACTCCTATGCAGGAAGCATATGTAAATGGATATTGGGACGAATTTGTACCATTTTCAAGAAGCTTGTTTAACCATACTTTTAAGACAAACCCTTATTTAGAACGCGCAGTGATGACAGGTGTTACGAGGGTAAGTAAAGAATCTATTTTTTCGGATCTAAATAATCTTAAGGTAATAACAACGACTTCAAATATGTATGAAACTGTTTTTGGTTTTACGGAAGATGAGGTTTTTTATGCTTTAGAACAGTTTGGAATGCAGGATAAAATGGCAGATGTCAAACAATGGTATGATGGGTTTCGTTTTGGAACACATGAAAATATTTATAATCCATGGTCTATTATCAACTTTTTAAAATTTAAAGAATTGAAAACATTCTGGGCAAATACCAGTTCCAATCAGCTGATAGACAAACTGATGCGTAAAAATGGAATCGGTACCATGTATATTATGGAAGATTTATTAAATGGGGGCAGCTTTTATGCACAGATTGATGAGGAAATTATTTTTTCGCAGTTAGATGATGATATCGATGCTGTCTGGAGCCTGCTTTTGGTAGGAGGCTATCTGAAAGTGTCAGGCTTTCGGAAGAATAAAAGATATCAAAAAGATTATATTTTTTCATTAACAAATATGGAAGTACGCAGCGTATTTGATAAAATGGTAAAAAGCTGGTTTTCATTAAAAGAATACAAATATCATGATTTTTCAGACGCATTGCTTTCTGGAAATATAGAGTTTATGAATGAATATTTGAATGCCGTGGCAAATGAAACTTTCAGTTATTTTGATACAGGCTCGAATGTTTTAGCGTTTAAAAAATCTGAGAATTTTTATCATGGATTTATATTAGGACTGATTGCTGACCTAAGAGAACTATATTACATAACTTCTAACCGGGAAAGTGGAAAAGGAAGATATGACGTAATGATGGAACCGCGCAATCCGGATACAGATGATGGAATCATACTGGAATTCAAAGTTTTGGAATCCGAAACGGAACGTGCGTTATGTGATACTGTTCAATCAGCGCTTTCGCAGATTATCAGTAAAAACTATATATTAAACTTAGAAATCAAGGGTATTTCAAAAGACAGGATTCGAATCTATGGTTTTGCTTTCCAGGGAAAAAAAGTATTGATTAACGGTGGTCCGATACAAGAGCTGCTTATGGAATCAGGAGAATGAAATGCAAAAAACAATCTATGATACGGCTGTCATCGGCGCCGGCGCGTCCGGCCTTATGGCTGCCATTACCGCTTCCCGGCTCGGCGCCAGCGTTCTTTTGCTGGAACATATGGAACAGGCTGCAAAGAAAATACCGGCAACCGGAAACGGAAAATGTAATTATACAAATGCAGATCAAAGTCTGCAAAATTATTACTGTGAGCAGCAGGATTTTATTCGTACGGTATTTGCGCAGTTTTCTTATGAAGACACGATCCGTTTTTTTGAACAGCTGGGTATTCGGCCGATGCAAAAAAATGGAACATGCATATATCCGGAGAGTGAACAGGCATCTTCGGTAAGAAGCGTTTTGCTGGCAGAAATTCAGCGTTTGCATATTTCACTGCTGTTATCTGTCGGCATTCGCAGCATACATAAACTGCATAGTAAAAATATAACAGGGATTTCAAATCTAAATAATCATGAAGAGCTGTTTGAAATTCAGACAAAAGACGGAACTTTTTACAGCCGCACATGTATCCTTGCATCCGGCGGAAAAGCTGCGAAAAAAACAGGAAGTGACGGCAGTGGTTATATTTACGCAAAACAGCTTGGCCATACGATTTCAAAACCGCTGCCGGCGCTTGCCGCGTTACTGACAGATCATACCGACAGAAAGCTTCCTGCCGGTGTACGTATCAGCTGTGCAGCGGCTTTGTATGTAGAGGGGGAACAAAAAGCTTCAGAGTACGGAGAGCTGCAGATTACAGATTATGGAATCTCTGGAATTGTTATTTTTCAGTTCAGCAGAATCGCGTCAAAGGCATTAGAGGAAAAGCAAAAAGTATTTGTCCGTCTGGATTTTAAGCCGGATATGCAGGCGGCAGAGCTTTTTAAATATCTTACAAGACGATTTTCGAGCGTCTATCACAGACAGCAGAAAGTTTCGGATGGAATGATTGGATTTTTGCCGGATAAACTGATACCGGTTCTGTTAAACCAGTCGGGCATTCGGACAGAGGAAGTATGCAGTCGATTAAATCGGAAGCAGATCGGACAGCTGACAAAACAGCTGAAACAGTATGAGGTTATCATTACAGGAATCAAAGGATTTGATTTTGCGCAAGTGACTGCGGGAGGCATTCCTGTGCAGGAAATTCATGCACAGCGAATGGAATCTAAAAAAACGCCCGGATTGTATTTTGCCGGAGAAATCGTAGATGTAGATGGAAAATGCGGAGGATACAACCTGCAGTGGGCCTGGTCCAGCGGATATACGGCAGGAAAAAGCTGCGTGTCAAAATAGATTTGATTTACAAACTTTAGGAAGAAAGAAAGGAGCAGGAATAACTCTATGATTCGGATTCATCAGATAAAAGTACCTGTCAGGCATACCAGAAATGACATTGAGCAAAAAATCCGCAAGCTGCTTTCTATCAGGCAAGAACAGTCTTTTACTTTTCAAATCCGCAAACAATCCATTGATGCCCGGCGCGGGCACGAGGCATCCTACGTCTATACAGTCGACGTAGATTTGCAGCTCAAACAGCCAGAGGAGAACAAACTGATACATAAAGTTCACAATAAAAATATTATGTTAACCAGAGAAAAATGTTATCGTTTTCCGAAAGCCGGAACTGTAAAGATGCAGCACAGGCCGATCATCGTTGGCAGCGGCCCGGCGGGATTGTTTTGTGCGTATTTGCTGGCTTTTCATGGATATCAGCCTGTTATTATAGAACGCGGAAAGATGGCCGAAAACCGTCTCAGAGATGTAGAAACATTTTGGCAGAAAGGGATTTTGAATCCCTCTTCAAATGTGCAGTTTGGGGAAGGCGGCGCAGGCACATTTTCTGACGGAAAGCTGAATACACTTGTCAAAGATGCAGTTGGAAGAAATCAGTTTGTGCTGGAAACATTTGTACAAAGCGGAGCGGACAGCAGCATTTTGTATGTCAATAAACCACATATTGGAACAGATCAGCTTGTGCAGGTTGTCAGGAATCTGAGAAATGAGATCATCCGCATGGGAGGAACCTTTTATTTTGAAACATGTCTGACGAAGATCCATTTCAAACAGCGGACTCTTTGTTCTGTGACAGTAGAATCAGCCGGACAAAAACAGGATATTCCGGCTGAAATTTTAGTTCTTGCGATCGGTCACAGCGCTCGTGATACGTTTGAAATGTTGGCGAATCACGGTATTTCCATGCAGGCAAAAGCATTTGCCGTAGGTTTTCGTGTAGAGCATCCGCAGCAAATGATTAATGCACATCAGTATCATGGGGCTGACAGCAAAGAGCTGCCGGCAGCTTCGTATAAAGTAACTGCTTCTTTGAACGAAAACAGGGGCGTTTATTCGTTTTGCATGTGTCCGGGCGGATTTGTCGTAAACGCTTCCTCCGAACAAGGGGGGCTTGCTGTAAACGGCATGAGCTACCATAAACGCGATGGCAGCAATGCAAACAGCGCAGTCATCGTGTCGGTAACACCGGATGATTTTCCTGGCCGAAGCTGTAATCCGCTGGGAGGAATCCTCTTTCAAAGAGAGTTGGAAAAACGCGCTTATGAGCTTGGAAATGGCAGGATTGTACAGCAGCTATATGGAGATTACAAAGATGGGAAAATTTCCAAATCTTATGGAGATTTCCCTTCACAGACAAAAGGCGATTGTACGTTTGCAGACCTTGGCGTTTTGCTGCCGCACAATATGAAACAGGCATTTATACGTGGAATGGAACAGTTTGCGCAATATATTCCGGCATTTAACCGCTATGATGCCATATTGTCAGGAATAGAAAGCCGCACATCTTCTCCGGTGCGCATTCTTCGAAACGAAGACTGTTTAAGCGATGCAGCCGGTATTTATCCATGCGGGGAAGGCGCCGGATATGCGGGCGGGATTATGTCGGCAGCAATGGACGGAATGAAAGTGGCAGAAGCAATCGCAAAACGATATGCTCCGCTGTAAATATAGGAAAAAGAGAGGTGTCCGATATGCTGGTATTGCAGGCAGCTGAAGAACAGGAACAAATATTTCAGAAATTAATGCAGACAATGGGAGAGCAGGTTGTTTGGAATGGGCGCTTTCTGATTCGAGATGACGAATTGATTCTGGAAGGAACGGTACGCTCACTGATCTTTCAGTTTGAAACGAAAAAAGTGACGACCAATCTGGTAGACTTTCCATATAAAGAAGAAGAGGTATTAGATATATCCAGGCATCCCACACTCAAAGATTTAGTTAATATGGTATTGTATGCGTTTGGAAAATGGGGGACGCTGCGGGGGCTTAATGTTCAGCAGGATTATCCTCAGCTCAATCAGCTTTTTGCGAAGATATTAAATACTTTTTATATTGAGCCTTCCTTCCGTAAAGAAAATTTCCGTTTTTATAAAGTAGGCGTGCGCATCACTTATGAAGAAACGCTAAATACCATACTGGAATATGAAAAAAAGCAGGCTGAAGATCCGGCAGCAGAATCACAGGGACTTTGGCACCGGCTGATCTGGAAAAATTGTGAGCGAGCTTTTCATAAAGAAGAAACGACGCTGCTGGAACGAGTGGAAGACCGAATAGGAAATAACTTTTATCTGGTCGGCTATCAGTGTCCGAAATGCCAGCAAAAACTGCATATGGCAGTCTATCCTGAAGGAAAAGAAGTGCGTATTGATACCGAAGAAAAAGGCGTTTATCTTGCGCGTACTTATACGTGCAGCCACTGTCATTGTTTTTATACTCCGCGGCCAAACCGTCTGATTTCAGAAGGGCTTATTTATGAGATGGATTTTGAGGATGACAGCAAAGCTTATGAAGACTATTTGGAACTGATGGGATATTATGGAGAGCGTGCTGCAAACTTTCATTACAATGAGTACGAATCCATGCGAAAACAGCGGCTTTTAAAAGAAGCTAAAGAAAAAAGACAAGCACGTCAAATAGGCGACGCAGAAAAAATAGAAGAAATAGAAAAATACAGTAAGGATTTAAAAGCTCTCCCGCAAGAGGCATTCCAGCGGTTTGTACATCGGGTGGAAGAAGGTTTTTATCCGGATGCTGTTGTCGCAAAGTATGAAAAAAAGATATCAGAAGAAGTAAAGGAACGGGATACTAAAAAAACGCAGGGATCAGATAGGAAGACTGCATCCAATGAGCCTGATCCGGGATTGTCAACGAATGGCGTAATTCGCCCATCGCTGCATACGTCATTGGCAAATACTTCCAATCATTCAGATACTGCAAATACTATGATGGATACTTTACCATTGAAAGATACTTTATTATTAAAAGACACTTTACCATCGAAAGATACTTTATCATCAAAAAATACTTTATCATCAAAAGATACTATACTTTCAAGAGAAACGTTACCATCAGAAGATACTTTACCATTAAAAGAAACGTCACCATCAAAAGACACTTTATTATCAAAAAATACTTTATTATCAAAAGATACTTTATCATTAAAAGAAACGTTATCATCAAAAGACACTCTGTCATCGAAAGTTTCTGACAACGGGAAAGCTCCCGGGAAAAGCAGCCTGTCCTATGAACGAAAAGCAGCTGATTTCAAACAGCTGCCACCTGAAATGACATTCGATAAGATGAGGCAGGAACAGAACTTAAAAAATGAGATATCAAACCAAAATGTTTACGAATCGGAAATGATTTTAGATGATATGGGACAGCCGCAAAGTTCTCAAAACATGGCATTAGATGCAAATGATCCGCATATGGCGGCCAAAAAAACGACGCCTCATACGGAGCCTTCCGCACAATTGACAGGCAGTCCAAAGGAAGAACATCTGGAAAGCTATCATAAAAGAATCCAAAAACTGGAACGGCTGTCTAAGCGGCAGCGACAGGAATTAAGAAAACAAATTCAGCAGGATACCAGGCTTGATCCAGCTGAAAAGCAACTGCTTACAGGACAGATCGAAGAAGCAGAGTTTCAGGAATTGGCAGAAGAAATACATAAAAAAGCAGAGCAAAGCGTGAAAAAGAGCTATGTCCAGCTGCAGAAAACAATTCAGGAAACCGAAAAAGAAAATTATCCTGCATCAATTAAAGGCCCGTATTTGGAAAAATTGCAGGACTTGAAAATCCGGCGCGGCAAAGAAGAAGTACGCCAGATTATAGAACAAATGCCCCAGCGTATGGATCGTGCAGCGTTCCAAAAACTGGAACAACGACTGCAGACATATGAAGATGTGGATATGTCCCCGTATCAGGAAACACTTCATCAAAAGCGTGAAGCTGCAGAAAAACAGGAAATTGCAGGTATGGTCAAACGATCTCGCAAAGTCAGCCGAGGGGACTATGTAGGGTTGATGCGCCGTTTGGAGGAGCAGAATTTCGCCGATGAAAATGTAGCTCCCTATATGGATAAAATAAAAGAAAAAGTAACGGCATTAGATCAGGAACGTTTAAATACATTGTTAGATCAGGCTCAGCAGATGGATTTTAATGCTGCAGCTGCCGTATATGAACAGATTACCAATGAAAATTTATTGCCGGAGTTAAAAAACAGTGCGTTGGAAATGCTTGCGAAACGTCTGGAAAAAATCCGTACCGACGAATGTGAACTGTTAGTGCAAAAGCTTCAGGATGAGATGCAGGGAGCGATCAAGGATAACGCCAGACATCATTTTTATCCCGCGAGAAAGGTCATGTTAAATACGGCAGAACCAAAAGAAACGAGTGCGGTTGACGCAGCGCTTTCCTCTTATGCCAGTGGGCGCAGTATGTTTGAATACCCGATTTTTTCGGTAGATACGTCCAGAACCGGTAGCGGCAGGGAAGGTATGTTACTGACGCCGGATACTTTGTTTTACAGTACAAGAACGCATGCATATGAAATCCCGATTACCGATATCGCGTTACTGGAAGCATCTACGGGACTTTTAAACCGTAAAATCACTCTGACAGAAACAAACGGGGCAGAACATAAGCTTCCTTATGCAGTAAAAACCAGCGAAATGGAAGACTGGGCAAATATTTTAGAATCATTTATTTTTTATCTTCAGGAAAAACCAGCTTCCAGAAAGTTGAAATATCTTGCGAGAGAAACACATGATACGATTTGTTGTTACCGATGCGGATATGTGTATCATGACAGGGATGTATGCCCGGAATGTGGATATAAGAAAAATCGTTAGTTTTTTCTTGAAAATAAATAGAAACAGGTATATACTGAAACTCCCTCTGCAAATAAGCAGAGGGTAATTGCATAAAGACAAGGCGGAAGTTTTGATTTGTTATGGCATACGGCATTATCAATCTACCGGATCGTGATGACAGACTTTCATACAATGTTGTCTGCGTGTTAAGACAGAATCAATCATTTCGCCCAGAGTCAGCAGGTCGGTTGACAGGAGTTCCAGTTCATCTTCAGTGAAATGCTCTGTCAGCATACATACAATCGAAGACAGATAATATAAATTTTTACAGTGATTCATTATAAAAATCGTTTATTGTTTTTAGTAATATATGCAAAGATGAAGCTATGAGTTACTTTGATTTTACCTGAAAATCCATTAAGCCTATAGGTTAGAAAAGATACTGCCTGTGAACAAGCCATACGGCTGTGATTACGAGATGGAAGTATTGGAATTTTTGTGAGAAGGAAGGGTATTGCTTATGGAAATAAAGATTATAGATTTACCAATGATTGCTATTATTGGTAAAGAAGGTTTATGTACTACAGAAAAAAATATTGTTCAACAGTTATGGCATGAAGCTAATTCTCATTTTAATGAGGTGGCAGCTCTTGGAATGAAACATTCAGATGGGACATATGTTGGATTTTGGGGAGCAATGAGTGATGAGAGCAGATCTTTTCGCCCATGGACTCATCAGTTTACAAGAGGATTATACCTTGCAGGCGTTGAAACATATGCCGATGCAATTGCGCCTGAAAGATGGACAAAATGGGTTATGCCAGCGCGAAAATATATTGTTGTGGACGTTGAACCAGACAGATATGGCGAAATATTTGACGAGATAATACATAATACCATTTCTGAAAAAGGAATGAAGCTCGCGGGGGCAGTGTGTGATTTTACTGAGCCGGCGACAGGAAAAAACAAGCTGTTTTTTCCTGTGGAATCTTTATAGGAAATACTGGTTATCAAGGCGCTACAACTCTGGAACCCATGAATTGGGATTATCAAGATTTATCAATTCAACAGTTTTTAGATTTGGCATATCAAAGAGCAAAAAATAGATGAATTAAGGATAAGATAACTTCTCATTTGTATGGGTGTTACATGTAAAAACAATAAAATTCTTATGGAGGTATGTTAATGAATGAATTGTGTATGATTATTAAGAATATGGCAAAACCTAATTTCTTAAATATAAAAACATCGATACAAACTTATGATAGAGATGCTTTATGTTGCGGAGCGCCCTGTTGGAGATGGGTTTATCATGCGCTCCACTCTGCCGATAAATGGTTTATTAACCCATTTGAGTATGAAGAACCGCCATTTCACGAAAATGGAATGGATGATCCTGAAAAGCCTTGCAAAGGAGTTTTATCTGACGAACAGCTGCTTAATTATCTTAATAGTGTGGAAAAAAAGACATTTGATTATCTTGAAACGCTTACAGACGAAATGTTATATGAAAAGCCTGAAAAGTGTCAATATACACGCATGGAACTCGTTCTAAGACAATTTAGACATATTTCTTTCCATACAGGTATGCTAAATGGTCAAACTGCAGCAACAACAGGAGAATTTCCTATGTGGGTATCGGAAACAGGAAAGTATGTTAATGATGGCATTTTCTTTGGCAGATACCGTAAAGGAAAAATAAAACTATAAATAATGTTACTGATACCATTGACTTTACATCTGTTACACTTTATAATATCAGTTGCGTCAGTTCCGGGAGGAGTGCGGCTAAGCCGTATCGCCAGTGTCTCGGTTCACCTATGATTATCCCGGAGGAACACTTGGCGGCTGGCGCAGTATTTTTCCAAAGTCGTAAAAGATTCAGAAACAGTATAAGATATAGATATAAATTTGGATATACATTTTAATGAAGACAAAGACATAAATTAAGATATAGATTTAAATTAAGATAAAGACATAATTAAGATATAGATTTAAATTAAGATAAAATATAGATACAAATGATACAAATACGGAAGGATGCAAATGAGCGCACTTATTTATTTTGCTTCAAATAATCATCTGAAAGAAATAACAAGCCCACATAACCGAATGATGTCTGTGAACGAAGCGCTGAGACTTGGAATAGAGATTCCTGATATGTTAAATTTGGATCAAATTGACAAAGACGATCCGGATATGCTGCTTTGGTCAGACAGTTATGTTAAAAATGAAGAAACAGGAATGTATGAAGACAGCGGATTTGACGATGATATTTCTATTTCACCAATGGATGGCAAAACAGAGGATATTTTAACAGAAAAAAAATACTGCGCCACCCTTTCATGGCCTGGTTATACAAAAGGGCGGGCACAGCAGTTGATTGCATATATAAAAGAACATCTGAAATATTCACCGGAGATCGAATTGTGGCATATCTGGATGGGCAAATCTTATCCGACGCCTGATATTAAAAAAACCCATATCCGTATAGAAGATCTGGATACAGAAGCGATCAAAAAGCTGTATGAATGCAGTGTATGGGAAACAGAATCGATTGCCTGCCATGTGCAGGTTCCGCATGACTGGAACATTGCAGAGGACGAGATGAATCGGGATATCCATTATTGTTATGTGATCGTAAGCAGTCATGTATCTTAAAATGTCAGGTTTTATGCTGATAAAAAACTTGTTGATCTTGAGCAAAATATCATAACGATCTTGTCCGTTCCTTACGCAGTTCGGTTTTTTTGCTTTTTTTAATTATAACGTGTATCGGAATTTCAGATAAAATAAACAGCAGGTAAGTTTGATGAAAGCAAAAGAACAATGGTTCAAGCGCAAAATATAAATTTGCCGGAGATACGAAAAGTTATAATTTTCATGAATTTATACAGGAACTTGACAGAAGATTAAAACAATAGCTATAGTATTTCAGACAGTGAATAAAATTTCACATAATTACAGCATAGATTTCCTCTTTACCTGTCAAAACGAAAGCCCCTTCGCTATTTGGCGGAGGGTTCTGTTCCTATATGAGTGTACTGACACGGGAAACAGACCTACAAACCGACTGTTTTTGCTTATTGGATTGAAAGATTTCTAAAAAGGGAGTTAAAAATATGCCAAGAAAAGCAGGGATTGGAATACAAAGTTTTGAAAAAATGATCCAAATAAATAATTTTTATGTTGACAAAACACGGTTTATCAAAGAATGGTGGGAGAACCATGACGAAGTAACGCTCATCACTCGTCCAAGACGATTTGGAAAAACGCTGAATATGAGTATGTTGGAATGCTTTTTTTCTACAGAATATGCAGGGCAGGGAGAACTCTTTGAGGGACTTCATATATGGAAAGAAGAAACATATCGTGCTATGCAGGGAATTTACCCGGTGCTCAGCCTTTCCTTTGCGAATGTGAAAGAAAATACGTATGCAAAAGCAAAGATACAAATTTTTCAGATACTTTCAGATCTATATGCGAAAAGACAATATTTAAAAGAGAGCGGTGTTCTGATAGAACAAGAAAAAAACTATTTTGACAGGATATCCGAACAGATGACAGAAACAGATGCATCTATTTGCCTGCACAAACTGTGCGATTTTATGCAGCGATATTATGGTAAAAAAGTGATTGTCCTTTTAGATGAATATGATACACCTATGCAGGAAGCTTATGTGAACGGATATTGGGATGAAATGGTCACTTTTATGAAAAATTTATTTCACGCTACGTTTAAAACAAATCCATTTATGGAAAAAGCGATAATGACAGGAATTACAAGAGTCAGCAAAGAAAGTATTTTTTCTGATCTGAACAATCTGGCAGTCATAACATTAACATCGAATAAATATGCGGATGTTTTTGGCTTCACGCAAAAAGAAGTTTCGGATGCCCTGCAAGAATTTGGGCTGTCTGACATGGAAGATCAAGTGAAAGAGTGGTATGACGGATTTACTTTCGGAAATATTACAGGTATTTATAATCCGTGGTCCATTATTAATTTTCTTTCAGAGAATAAGCTGTCAACCTACTGGGCAAATACAAGCAGCAACAACCTTGTCAGTAAATTGATTCGTGAAGGAAGCAAAGAAGTTAAAATGATTATGGAAGACTTGTTAGAAGACGGCGTCCTAAAAACGAATATTGATGAACAAGTAGTATTCAGCCAACTTTTGAACGACGAGGATGCCATATGGAGCTTGTTGCTCGCAAGCGGATATCTGAAAATAGACTCCTGTATTTTTGATTCCAATACCGGATTATATGAATATGCGCTAAGACTTACGAATAAAGAAGTAAAGATCATGTTTCGAAGCCATATTCAAAGCTGGTTTAAAAATTATAGCCCATCCTATAATGACTTTATTAAGGCATTGCTGCAGGATGATAAAAAAGCAATGAACCATTATATGAATAAAGTGGCTCTGGATACGTTCAGTTTTTTTGATACTGGAAATAAATCATCAAAATACACAGAGCCGGAACGCTTTTATCATGGATTTGTACTTGGTCTTATGGTGGAGCTTCGTGATCGATATGTCATTACATCTAACCGTGAAAGCGGATTTGGACGATATGACATTGTTCTGAACCCCAAAAATTACACAACTGACAAAAATGCTGCCATTATAGAATTTAAGGTGTATGACGCAGAAGATGAAGAAACACTAAAAGATACTGTGGATGCAGCGCTTTCTCAAATTAAAGAAAAGCGTTATAAAGCTGCACTTTTGGCAGAAGGGATTGATGCAGAGCATATTAAGACATATGGTTTTGCATTTCAAGGGAAGAAAGTGTTGATTGGATAAAAGAAACAACTTAGAATAAAATGTTACATTTTGGCCTTTCGGACGCCGGGAGAGGGGAGCTGTTCGGTCTGCTTGTTCCTGTTCCAGAATGAAAGAAGCTCTAAGTATTCTGCATTTACCTTAGAACAACCGGACGGTCGCGGCACCTAGTGCCCTGTAAAGTCTAAAACTGTTACAAAACAGGGCACTAAAAATGAACTA
>CAJUBQ010000101.1:15065-15789 GCA_910584595.1 uncultured Eubacterium sp. | reverse complement strand
GGATGAGGGAATCGGCCCTGTCTCATTGTGACTTTGGAAGAATGTTAGAAGCCCTTAGTATTCTGCTCGAAACACAGGCGGCGAAGCCGTAGCGGCGCCTTTAGCTGCTGGCGTTAAGCCAGGGCGAATTAGGCGCCGCGTCCGTCCGGCGCCACAACTTAAATGCAGAATACTTAGGGATTCTTACGTTCTGGAAACCGGAACAATGAGACAGGGACGATTCCCTCATCCGGCGTCCGGGAGGCCCAAAAGCAACATTTTATCTAAACTGTTGCTTTATTACTTGCCGCACCCCGTGAAAAGTAACGTCTGTTGAAAATTTGAAATAGAAAATAAAAAAAATAGTTGCATAATATATATGGATATGTTATTATATATTTCGCAAGCGATATTAGCAGATAGAAAGCCGCTGTGGCGGAATTGGCAGACGCATACGACTCAAAATCGTACGGGAAACCATATGGGTTCAAGTCCCATCAGCGGCATTAGAGAATGGCTGTTCGTACAGTTAAGCCAGATTGTAATCAGTTTAAAGAAGATTGAAGCTAAGAGTTCTCAGACATGTTATTTTGTCTGAGAACTCTTTTTTAGTCAAGGTGGTATTCGTGTAATAATGTGATAAGATAATGTTTGTCAGAGAGAGCCTTGTCTAAGTCCTCCAAACGATTTTCTTTTAGAAGCTGACTCATCAAAAATAAAATCTGATCCTGTCCCTGTTCCAGAC
>CAJUBQ010000101.1:0-14965 GCA_910584595.1 uncultured Eubacterium sp. | reverse complement strand
CCAGCTTTTGTCCCTGCTCCAGGCCCAGCTTTTGTCCCTGCTCCAGGCCCAGCTTTTGTCCCTGCTCCAGGCCCAGCTTACGTCCTTGTTCAAGCCCGGTTTCACGGCCTTCTTCAAAAGTTTTATCTAAATGAAGCTTTTCATCATATTCAGTTAAAAACATAAGCAGCACCTCACTTCGGCTTTGTAACAGGACATCTCTTAAAATATCCTGTTTGATACAGTTATCCATTGCGGCATTGACAGCGTGTTCTAAAGAAAAACCACGGCTAAGGTTACGGCTGACTTCGTTCATAAATGCGGAATATTCCCAAAGCCTGCGGCAGTCCTGCATTAACGGCAGGTTATGTCCCAGATTAATATTGAGCATTCGCACGCGGCATTCCAAAACAGGCGCGTCGCCATCTTTAAACGGCGGGAGAAACGCGTCGGACAGCTTCAGCCAGGATTCGTCAGGCTGGTCTTCCCTGCCGTTGTAGAAGACAATGTATTGGGGCATGGGAAGGGGGATCAGCTTTCTGCCATAAACGTTGAGTTCATGCCGGGCCGTATAGGCTTCGTAAAGCCTGGCAAAATAAGACAGGCCTCGAAGCGGCATATTTGGGTTGAAAGTTGATTGATGTTCATACAGATTCATGACGGAGCCGATAAGAAATGAGAGGTCGTTTTTCATAGACATATAAATGGCGTTGTCGATGGTTGTAATCTCCAAAGCGGCAGGGTCCTTGTAGTCTGTATGGCTGACCGCGTTATAAAGGGCCAGAAGGTCGTTTTTATCCTGAAACACTTTACGAAACAGCCGGTCTTTGTACTTTTTACGGATAAAGATGCGGTTCCACTGGCGAATAATATGAAATTTACGTTTTTTGACCATATGGTTTCCTCCATTATAATAGAAACAACAGTGCATTACAAGAAATAATTCAAGGCATTAATGATTCAGGGTGTTTGATTAGGTTAGGCATCATGATAAAATATCAGAAATGTGATTTGAAATAACCGGAAATGTGAAATGAATCAGCGGTTAACATGAGCTGCTTTGCAGCAAATAAAGTATATCATAAAAAAATATGGATGACAATTCTAAATTACTGTAAAAATAAATTTATAATGTATCCAGCCATTAGAAATCGCTTTGCGATGGGTCGGATACTTGGAAACCACTACATTTTTATACGGTCAGCACAGTAAATGTGCAGACCTACCTGAACTGTTACCTTACAATAACAGAATCTATTCACTTACAGTCCATGACTCTTGATTTCCACAAACAGGTCGCATATAATAGGGTACATATAATATAGAAAGGAAACATACCCATGAGAAAGAAAAAAATCGTAATTGCCCTTGGCCATCATGCTCTGGGCACCACGCTGCCGGAGCAGAAAGTCGCTGCAGCGAATACGGCAAAAGCGATTGCAGGCTTCATCAAAGACGATTATCAGGTCGTTATCACCCATGGCAATGGTCCGCAGGTCGGTATGATTCATATGGCCATGGCAGAATTTTGCCGTATTTATCCGGAATATACCGCTACTCCGATGAGTGTCTGCTCGGCTATGAGCCAGGGCTACATCGGCTATGATCTTCAAAATGCAATTCGTACGGAATTGTTAAACCGCGGCATTTATAAAAATGTATCCACCGTACTGACGCAGGTCGTCGTAGACCCATATGACGATGCGTTCTATCATCCGACCAAGATTATAGGCCGCATCATGAATGCCGAAGAAGCGGATATCGAGGAACGAAAAGGCAATCATGTCATCGAAGTGTCGGGTGGATACCGCAGGATTGTAGCTGCGCCAAAGCCGATCGATATTATAGAAGCGGAAAGTATACGTGCCTTGCTGGACGCCGATCAGATCGTGATCGCATGCGGAGGCGGCGGGATACCGGTACTGCGTCAGGCTAACCGGTTAAAAGGCGCATCTGCGGTGATCGAAAAAGATCTTGCCGCTGCAAAGCTTGCTTCTGTTATTGATGCAGATATGCTTTTGATTTTTACCGGAGTACAGAAAGTATATTTGGACTTCGGCACTTCACAGGAAAAACAATTAGACAGCTTAAGCGTCGCACAGGCCAGACAATATCTGGATGCCGGCCAATTTGAAGCAGGGTCTATGGCTCCCAAAATAGAAGCCGCCATAGAGTTCGTTGGCAGCTCTGCGATACGAAAAGCGGTTATCACGAAACTGGACAGCGAGAATCCGGACCGAATCACAGCATATGGAACCGTTATTCACAGCTAAAAAAAAAGTAAAATGGGTGCAGAAAAAACTTTTTAAAAAAATTTTTCTGCACCCCACTTTTTTTTCCCCACCCCCCGTAACTATATAGTGAAGCTGAGTGATACAGTATTCTAGCACAGATGGTTCACCTCATTATTTGAGGCTGGCGGCAAAGCGCTGATACCGGCGCTGTCATCGGCCAAGAAAATTAGGGTTGGAGTGAGAGTGGGGCAAAAGTCACGAGGATTGATCCAAAACAAACCGTAAATTTGTAGGTTTGCGCATAGACAATCGAAAACAGGTATTGTATACTTAGTTGACAACAACCGATCATGCAATTATGGCATGATACATCTTAAGGAGGAAAAGAAATGAAAAAGAGTTTCATGACAAGAGTGCTCGCAGTATCTTTATCCGCTGCAATGGCATTCTCAATGTCATCAGCAAGCAATCTGGTGACAGCGTCAGCAGCGTCGACAGTAAATCTGAAGACTACATTTAAGACATTAAAAGTAGGTCAGACATATAAGTTGACACTGAAGAAAAACACTCTGAACTGGAAGATCACAAAAGTTACTACAACAAATAAGAAGATCTGTACAGTTTACGGCAAGACAGCATCATCTGTTATGCTGAAAGGTAAGGGTGTAGGGCGCGCAAAGATTAGCGTAAAGGTTAAGACAACAAAGCGCAAATATCCTAAAAACATTAAAATTATGAAATGCACTGCTAACGTTAAGCCGGCTGATGGTTCTAGTTCAACAGATGAATTTAAGGTAACGGCAGTAGCTAACAGCAACACAGAAGTTCGCGTAAGCTTCGGTAAAGAAATTGATGCTCCGGAACCTGCTAACTTTACCGTATCCGACGGTGTAACAGTAGCTAAGGCAGAATTAAGCGATGACAAGAAGAGCGTGGTACTGACAGTTGGCGGCGCTGAACATGGCAAGACTTATGATCTGACAGTATCCGGCATCAAAGTTGCAGGAAAAGAGCAGGCAGAACAGAAAACGACATTTACGGTTCCTGCGGCAGAAGTTAAATATCCGTTGACCCTGGAAGCAAAGGACACAATCCTGAAATCTGACGGACAGTCTCAGACAGTCGTTACATTTACGATTAAGGATGCAAACGGCAATGTCGTTCATGACAAAGGCGTGGAAGTAGCATTCGCAACTTCTCTTGGTAAATTTGCTGAGCAGCGTGTAGCAGTTCAGGATGGTGTAGCAACTGTTATGTATACATCCGAAGTTTTGATGGATACACAGCAGGCAAAGATTACGGCAACAATTGTTGAATCTACAGAAAACAAAGAGCTGCTGGGTCTGAATACATCTACAAGCATTACACTGACGCCAAATCCGGAATCCTTAGAGGATACATCTGTTGGAGCAGTTATCACATCAGCGACAGCTCCTACCGCAGACCGTGTGATTGCTTACTTTAACCAGAAAGTAGAGGCAAAAGATTTCAAGACTGAATCCGGAAAAATTGATTTTTCTAAGTTTGTTTGTACAGTAGAGAGCGGCTTGGATAATGGATTTGTCTCGGTGCCTGGTGTTTCTAAGCAACATAATATTGTAGGAATCTTAGATGTAGATTCTGACGAAAATGCATTGCAGTTATTGGTTGACAGACCAATGATTGACAATACAAATGTTAAGGTAGAGTTTGAGAATAAGACAAAAGTAAATTCTCTTGTAACTAATAAGAACACTGTATATTTCAAACTGACAGACGCGCGTCAGCCGGCATTTTTAAGTGCAACAGGCAGCGGTTTGCGTGAAATTACAGTAAACTTCTCAGAAGCAGTTTTGCCGACAAGCTATTGTGATAGTGCATCAGAGAATAAATTTGCAGGCGATAATCCTGAAAATTATTTGATCGATGGTGTGCCGTTAACACAGTTAGGCGTTACTGCAGCAAATATTAAAGCTCCAAGTGAGGAAAAAGCTGATTCTACAGATGGCAGCCTTGCAATGATTTCCGAAAAAGATGACGAGCAAAAGAACAATCAGGACAGAGCAGGCGAGATTCAGATCGGCTCCTATTCAAAGGATGGAGACAATCGTCATGTTGTAAAGATTAAATTAGGCAGAGATTTCTATCTGACGCCTGGTACACATAGAATTTCCGTATCTAATGTCGGTGACTGGGCAGCTAAGACTGACAGAGAAAGAAATATTGTAAATACGGAAGGTTTTGACTTTGTAGTAGAAGGCAATGATGAAGCTCCTAAATTTACTGTAACAGAACAGTCTCCGGAACAGTGGCTTGTTTCCTTCAATTCTGATGTAGAACCTGTATCAGGCAATGATACTCTCAGAACAAGAAACAGCTCACAAATTCAGAGTTTGTTGAAATTACAGCAGAAAGACAGCTCAGGATGGACAGATATTTCAACATCTTCAGAAAGCGATAAGAATCCGATCCGCGTATCACAGATTAAGGATACAAACGATTATATCGTAGAAGTTACGAAAGACTGGACACAGGTATACAATACTGCAAGCACAAGATCTAACTACTTCAATCATGAGCTGCGTCTGCACATCGATGCTGATAAGATTGTAAATCTTGCAAACGACAAGAAGAATCCGGCACTGGATGTTGAACTGAATGGTACGATTATGAGAAGTCCTGACGTACAAAGTCCGGAAATCACAGAAGTTGTACCAGCGCTTGACAAAGCTGGCAACGTTTTAGATTCTTGGAACGTTACATTAAGTGAACCGGTAAAATTATCTCAGGAAGCTAACCTGGAAGGTCTTACACCATCTCAGGAACAGGAAGCAGCAATGAATCCTAACAATGCAGAAACAATGGGTATTCCGGCTCCGTCTGCTGAATTTATCAGAGTGGATAATACACAGACAATCAATGGTGTAATCACAAGCAGACAGTTTGTTGATGCTGAAGACAGAACAATCAACGTTGCTCCGGAAACTACATTAAGTCCTGGCGAATGGAGACTGGTAGTCAGCTCAATTTCTGACGATTACGGCAGAACAACAGCTACAGCAACATACAATATTACAGTTGCAGGTGATACAGTTAAAACAGGCTTCAAAGTAGTATGGGCAGCAGTTGGTGATAAGCTTGATTATACAGCAGCTAATTTCAACGGCAGAGGCCGCTACATTTACGTGAAATTCAATAAACCTGTTACAATGACAGGAAATTCCGTAAATGCACAGGTTACAGGTAACTACACAATTAATGGTAGCACATTACCGACCGGTACAGATATCAGAGCGCACATTCAGGGTTATGACAGCCATATCCGCAATGTGACAGACTCTATTACAATCGTTTTACCAGAAGGTAATGTTAACATCGGCAATCATGAATTTACAGTAGATGCTCAGAATACGATGCTTAATATATCCAGAGCAATTACAGCTACAACAGGTGAAAACCTTGAAAACGGCGGTTTGATTCGTATTCCATTCCAGTATGGTGTAGCTCCAGGTAGTGGTGTAGATACTGTTAACACTCCTGTTATTGGCAGCTTACAGAAAGAAAGTGATGCTGTTTGGGGAAATGATGCAAAAGAACAGCCGGATGCAACTATTACTGATGTTAATGAGCGAATGAAAAAATACTATCGTGATCTGAAAAATGCATTAGAGAATGATAAATATCGTAAAGTAATACTTAATGCAGATTTGGATTTAACAGTAACAAATGACGATCAGGGGATTCAGTCCGTATTTGGCAGAGGTGGAACATTAACACTTAATCGTGCAGTTGACTTTGATTTGAATGGTAACGATATTAAGGGTAACGTTGTTGTATCCACATCAGATATTGTAAATTCTATGCGAATTTATGATGGAACAGGTAATAATACCAGCGAAATTATTGGAAAAGCTTCAAACAAAGCAAATACAGCAACATTAACTGTAGATGCAGGAAAGATCAAAGATTTTGTAATTGAAGGCGTATCTGTTAAGGCAGCTGGTGAAGGTTGTGCTGTTCAATTGAAAGATGTATATGTAGATACCTTTGTTAATAAAGGAACTATTGAAGGTGATATTTTAGTTACAGATAACAAAGATGGATTTGGATTTGACAATGATAGTGTATTAGGAACTCTTACAAATTGTACATTAATTATTGATTCTAATGGTGAAATCAATCTGAAGGGTAATTTGCAGAACCTGAGTGGAAAAGACGGTATTGGAATTATTGTTAATCAGGCAGCAAAAGTAGTATTTGCTAAAAATGCAGATATTAGAGGTATTAATATTTCTGTATCTGGTAAGAGTGCAAGATTGATCTTAAAGGAAGCTACAACTGATGCTAATACATCTGTTATTGCAAAAGCTAAAGATGTTAGAGTAGAAGCTGGAGATGTTGCGGTTAAGTTACAACAGGCTCCTAACGGTGAAATCATTGCCGTTGATAAAAATAATGACAAACTTGATACTCAGCCACCAAAAACAGATAGCAAGATCTTGGAAGCACTTAAGAAAATTGATTTGGTAACCGGTGCGCATGATGCTTTTACAGGAGCGGGCCAGCAAGTTATTTCAGCAGGTGCACTTGTAAGTGGAGGTGCATTTGACACGAAAGCTATTGCAGACAAGATTAAAGAAACAAAGGTTCAGGAAACGGATTCTCATGATGAGAACTTTACTGGATATGAAGTTAAGGCAACATATTTCTTAGTAACACATACTATTATTGAATCAAAAGGTAATGGTATAATTGACAAGAAAGATGAGGCTGATGAAAATGCTGAATATGATATTATCAGAGTAACGTTAACATGTAATAATCAGCAGTTAGTGAGAGAAATTAAGGTTACTAAGCAGTAATTAAATAAGCAGAAAAATATACGTTTTGCAGAAAAATGTGTATGGAATTTTCGAAAGAAGCCTATAGGGTCTGTCCTATAGGCTTCTTTTTCGTAAACGATAAATAGTGAGTACTATGCAAAATAAGAAAATCTTGATGATAATGGTTTTGAGCAAAAAATATTATTTTCAAAGTCAGGTTCAGTTTCAATAGCAACTGTGAAAAATAGTGTCAAATTTTACAGCAGATGTACGTGACTTTGAAAACTTTTATCCGTTTTAGAAGCGAACTGTACCGTAAGACGCCAGATTTAAAGCATGATGTAACTGCAGAACGTTGAGCCGGACGCATAAGAGAGCGCATGGACAGCGGAAGATTAGAAGATATTGACAATATTTACTTTTATGCTTAATGAAGTTGAATTGCTTTCAGAATATAAAGAACTATATAGGGGATGGACAGGAAAATAAATAAGCCTTCCTAATTGAAAAAGTGTAAAGCATATTGGAGATGGCACAGGCTTTACACTCTGATTTGCGGTTACGTTATGTGGTTGTTATTCTTTCATTAGATCTAATTCAGTAATAGTTACTCCCAGACTGGTGAGTAATGCTTTTAAAACAATATACTGACGCTTTAACTCAGCATATTTTTCCCTGCCTTTTTGATTGAAGCAATCTCCGGTACAGTTGTTTATTGATACAGTCATTATAACGTATGTGTCTGAAAGTGTAAAGCCCATTCAATGAATAAGTAGCTTTTGATTTTTGTTTTTTTATTAGTTGAGATCATGAAATTTCGTATATGGTACATAGTGAGTAGCTTGCAAATTAGAACAATTTTGATTTATAATGGTTTTGAAAAAATGACTACCGCAATCCCATTGGCTTTAGACGGTGGGTTAAGGTAGCCAAAAGTGGTGATTTGTGTTATACTTGCGTCATGGGAACATGGAAATCTAAAAACAGACATAAATATTTACTGCAGTACCACATAATTTTTGTATGCAAATATAGAAAGAAACTGCTTGCATCAGTCCATAGGGGATTTGATGGACAGATAAAATCAGCGACAGTGTCACAGGCGCCAAGCGGAAAAGTCGTGGCACGAATTAACAAGACAGCTGGAGTATAAGGCGGATTGGAATGGGAGGAAATATATAAAAGTGGATACATTCTATGCCAGCAGTCAAATATCTTCCGTTTGTGGTTATCAAAATGCCAAAACAAAAGGTTTATCAGTAAGCGAATGGGTGTGTCCTAGAGAATGCTGATCGATTCAAGGGAGTGAGGAATCTGGAATGAAAGAAGTAAATTTTTCTGTTGCAGCAAAAGCAGCACGATTAATAGGCAGAGAAAATATTGCCGATGTTGATGGAGCATTGGTTGAATTGATAAAAAATGCTTATGACGCAGATGCTACCTGTGTGTTAGTAAAATTAGAGATACCATTTCCTGATATTCCTAATGTCTTAGATTTACCTTTAGCAACTGAAGTGTTAAGTAAAGAAGATCTGAATGCTGTTATGACGTTTTACAAAGAAAAAGATGATGAAATAATAAAAAAGGTTGATTTAACCGAACAGCAACAAAGGGAATTAAGGAATATATTATTTTCTTATAATAAGATTGTCATTGCTGATAATGGATATGGTATGACAGAAGAGGTTGTCGGAACAATCTGGATGCATATCGGTACCAGTGATAAGGAAAACAATACGATATCACCAAGGGGCCGAATAAAGACAGGCGCAAAAGGGATTGGCAGATTTGCATTAGATAAGCTTTCTAAACATTCTTTAATGTATACGAAGTCTGTAAAAAGTGATTCGGTTATAAAATGGTTTATGAATTGGGAGCAATTTGCCAGGGTTCAATTGATCGATGAAGTAAAGGCTGAGTTGAATAAACAGGTTGAGTTATATGAAGATTATATTCGGGCGGAGTTTAAAGATTATGAACATGTTTGGAAGGAGCATGACTGGAAAACGGGAACAATGATTATTTTAACCCCAACAAGAGAACCCTGGAGTAAACGATTATTTAAGAAAGTTAATACAAATTTAAACAGTATTAATCCGATAGGAAACGTTGATAAGTTTGAAGTTATTATTAATAATCATTACTGTAATGAGTTCAATTATCGTACAGAGAAAGTTGCGATAGATAAGGAGGATTTTGATTACAGAATCAGAGTTCAATATGATGGGAAAGAAACATTGAGCGTAAAATTGTTTCGTAATGAAGTCGATTTGAGCAGACGAACAATTACGGTTGAAAAGTATGGTCATTCGGTAACGAAAAATATAGATGAATTTTGGCAAATTGAGAAATTGCAAGTCAAAAATTATACGAAGGATGACTATAACAAAGAGATTACTAAAAATATTAAAATTTTGGAAGCGCTTAAAGAAGATGAGCGGGACAGAATTCAGAGCGTAGGACCATTCTATGCAGAAATGTTTTTTTTGCGAAATGCTAATAGTCCAGGTTATGATATTATGAAAAAAGTTGCTGTACGCAAGAGAAAAAATTTATTAGAGCATTTTTCGGGTATAAAAATTTACAGAGATAATTTTAAAGTGCGTCCATATGGTGATGAGGGAGCTTTATTTGATTGGCTGGGCTTAGGTGTTCGTGCGCAAAAAAGTCCTGCAGCGCCTTCTCATTTGCGTGGGCGCTGGCGAGTGGAACCTTATCAGATGATTGGCTGGGTGAAAATAGGCAGAGAGACTAATCCTGAACTTGAAGATATGGCCAACAGAGAAGGAATTGCACTGACAGATGCATACTATATATTTGTCAATATGCTGCAAGAAGCTGTGAATGAATTTGAATATGACAGGCAATATATTTATAGAGAATATGCAAAATGGATTGTGACAATAGAGAAGGAATTGTCTGATTTTGCAGAACGTGTGAAAGATGAGGCACGAAAGCGTGCGCAGAAGCATCAGAATGAAAAAAAGGAAGATGAAGGATCGAATGAATCTCAGGGAGAAAAAGAACAATTTACAGAAGACGAATTGTTTGGTACAGTACAGCAATTGGTTGATGAGGCTGAGAATGCTTTGCAAAGCAAACAAATGCTGCAGATTTTGAGTTCATCCGGTATTATACTTAATACTTTTTTCATGAGTTTAATGCTATTAACACACAGTTCCATATACAGGCGCCTCAGATAAGAAGCAGAGTGAATTATATTCTGCAGGGAAAAGAATATACGGGCTTGCCGGTATATAATCCGTATACCAGAATAGATATTTTAGAGAAAAATGACAGATTAACAGCTGCATTTTTAGATGTTGTTATGGAGGGGTTAAAAAAGGATAGCCTGGTAAAAAAAGAGATTTCCTTGCATGAAGAGATCGTAAATATATTAGGGAAATGGCAATTGATGCTGGAAGATAAACATATAACAATCAGACCGGATATTTTTGAAGAAAGAAAATCCGGTGGTAATGTTCAAATGTCAATTGTTGATCTCTATATTATATTGAATAATTTTTTGCTGAATGCTGCCTGGTTTTTAGAGCAGGAGCATAATTCACGACGAGAGATCTGGTTCGAATTATATAATCAAGGGGAAGATATTTGCTTTTTAATGGAGAATAACGGACCTGCTTTGGCAGAGAAGTATAAAAATAACCCGGATAAAATATTCGAAATGGGAGAAACTTCTAAAGATAAAGGAGGGACAGGATTAGGATTGTGGGTTGTAAAGGAAACGGTAGAAAGAAATAATGGAATCGTAGAAGTCCTGGAAAGAAGTGAAGGTTTTGGATTAAAAATTATGTTTAAAGGAATGGTGAAAGAATATGTATCAAATAGGAATCATTGATGATGTAAAAAGCGAAAGAGATGATATACAAGTATCTATTCTTGATAATGTAAATGCAGGGACAGGAGTTGAATTTAAAGAATATGTATTGGAACATAAGACAAAAGATACCTTGTTTAATGAAATAAGGGAAGATGTTTCAGATGAAGTTATTCAGGCGCTAATTGTTGATTATCGTTTAGACACAACGGAAGACATTATCAAAGGATGGGAAATCATAGAATTTACGCATAATGAGTTTCCCGAATTCCCTGTGATTATTATGACGAATGCACCAGATGAAAGTAAGGAATCAGATCATACGGATGCGGATAAAGTATACGCAAAAAAAGTATTCTTGAATCCACAATCTGCAGAAACGAAGGAATTGGTGAAAAATATACTTTTAAATATTAACAGGTATGCTAAGAGACGTAAAGAATTAGAAGCAAAATTGTCTGTTGAGTTACAAAAGCTTGAAACAGATGGCGAGAATATAGAGATACTTGAAAATATTATTAACATAGAAAAGGAACTGACAAAGTATAAGCAAATGTATCAGACAACGATAGACACGGAATTAGAAATGGATGATTTAAAGGAAGCATTTGCATTACTTGATAAATATGAAAATATGTTGAGGAATTAAAATGAGATACGAGAACTTTAAAAATCATCAGATAAAAAGAACATGTAAAGAACGATTTGATAAATATCCGAAGTACAAACCATTTTTGAGAGAAGATTTTCAGGAAAGATGCTGTTATTGCAATATGTCAAGTGAATTATTGACAATATCTTATCATGTTGAACATTTTATACCGGTAAAAGTTTTTCAAGGTAAAAAGGATACCCTATTAACGGAATATGAGAATTTAATGTGGGCATGTCCAAAGTGCAATTTATCAAAAGGAGACAAATATAAAGGGGATTTTCAAGGATCCTCTGAAATAGAAAACGAATTATTCTATAATCCGGTCAAAGTAGATTATAATGATATATTTATCAGAAATGAAATTGGTGGAATTGATTCCGAAGATGCAAAAGGGCGTGAAATGATAAAATTGTTGAAACTATATCGCCCTATACATAATTTGGCATGGTTAGTAGAACGTTTAGAGAAAATGGCATTAAATCTGGAACAAGCAGCGAAAAAAGAAACGGATCCAGAAAGAAACAGGTTGCTAAACGAAGCAGCTGGCAAGGTTGCACTTGAATGTGTAAAAAAATCAAAACTATTCAGAGCTGCATATAATGGTCAACAATTTAAGGAGATCGATTACGATTGATGGCATGTATGAGAGGATATTTTATTATGTTAAAAAGCTTGATTTATCAGGTCTGTATATGATAGACTCAATGGCATAAGGAAGTCTGCTGCATATAGATCTATGTGTGCGAAAGGAGGCCAAAAGATTTTGATCGTATATAAGATGCGGTATAAAAAACGTTTGGTTTGGACGAGTGCTGTGATTTTAGCGCTGATTGCTGTGATTACGCTTGCATTCGTTTTCAATCCGAAAGAAAATCGGCAGGAGAAGGATTATGTCAATAAGAAAACGGCGTCTTGGCTGGAAAACATCAAAATGGCTTCAGGCATTATGCCGCTGTCTGACGGAAGTGACGTAACGGTAGAGCTTTGGATGACAGAGGGAACATATTATAATGAAACGATGGATGAATATGCGCCGAGTATTTACACGTATCCGCAAAATTATGAAGGAAATTATATACTCCGTACGTTTGACGGGGACGGAAATCTCTTGTTTGAAACAGGTTTAGAACAATTGTGGCCGAATCGCGGTACGGTTTTTAACTTTCCGGAAGAGTTTTCGCTGGAATGGGCGGATTATAATGGAGATGGATGTCCGGATTTTACGCTTGGACTTCAGCAGTCTTCCAGCACAAGGGGATATTTACTTCTTACAGTCCGGGAGGATGGCAGGTTGGAGCGGCTTTGCAGCGGGGAGGGAGAAATTTCAATTGAAAACAGCCTGTCCCGGGGATTTTCGATGATATTGGAGCAGGACGAAGAGTCTGAGCAAAAAACAATCCTTGGTTCGTTTTACAATAATGCGGTTGGAGAGCTCTATCTGCAATATTACAATTATAACCCACAGAGTAAGTTATATGAGCCGGGAGTGGACAAACGATACAAAGATGTTGTTATTCCGGGAGGCAGGAAATCAGCCTGGCGTACTCGTTAGAGCGTGTTTGAAAAAGACAGGTAAGTTTGTTGGATTATTTCTTTACAGTTCCTTAGTGGTTATATGGTCTTATTACTCTTTTACCTTGTCAATTTCTGTAAGGTTTACTCCTAAAGAAGTAAGCAATGCTTTTAAGTCTATATATTCATCTTTTAAGTCATTGTATGTTTCGGTTGCATTTTCTTTCTTTGCTAAAAGCATATGTCTTTGTACTTTTGAAAAGTCTGAAATAGCATTTTTCATTATTTCTTCTTTTGACATTTCCATTACTTCCATATTCTCCACCGCCTTTGTGATTCATACAAGCTCGATTGATATAGTCGTTTACTGATACAGTCATTTTAACGTATGCGGGCAGCAGTGTAAAGAGTTATTGAAGTGGTTACTTTTTTTAATTAGAACACAGACCGCTGTCAAATGATTTAAAAATAGATCAGATGTGCTGTTCGTGTCATTTTGCTATAGATTTTTATTTGAGAGCCGATATAGTATTTAGACATCGTATTTCGATTAAATGAAGCAGAAGTTGCTAAGTTTTGTGTATTAGACAGGGAGGTTTGCATTATGAATGCGGTAAGTATCAATCGTTGGGCGAATGGCTATGTCGGCAGTACGAAGAAGCAAAATACAGTAAAAAAAACTGAGCATAAGGAGCTGCCGGTAAATGAAAGCGGCAGCCGGATTCCAAAGGAAAAAAGTGTGGTAACGGATTTTATCAGGAGGAACCCGGAAAGTAAAAGCAGGGTTATGGAGATGGTAAAAGCAGGTGAGTCTGTGCGAAAAACCTGGGGTGCACAAAGCGTGGATACGCAAAATATGTCTATGAGTGAATACCAGGCATATATCAGCAATTTACTTGGGAAAATTCCTTTTGCGCCTTCCAGACCTTATGATGAAGAAACGGTTTTTATTTCCCAGGAGGGATGGGAACAGATGAAAAACGATCCGGAATATGAGGCGTGGGTACTTGGGTATACAAAGGTAAACCGCTCAGTGCCAGATCCGTTTTTTGGTATGGGAAGTGCGGGTTCATTTGCGGTTGAACATTTCGGAGCTTCGATTGAGGAGCATAACGGACACGGATACAGCAAACTCTATGGAGGCTCTGCGTCAGCGGCAAGAAGTATGTTTCAGGCGGAGTCAGGAGGAGGTATGACTTACCGGGCATCAAAGAATCGGGATATTGCCAAAAAGCTGGAAGAAAAGCGTGTGGAAGAGGAACGGCGGAAGAAGAAACGTTTGCAGAAAGAAAGGCAGGAACATATGCGTTTGATGCAGCAGTGGACGAAGCAATTAACCATGCAGGGGCATCAGGTGCATGATGTACAAACAGACCGTCAGACAGCGTTATCCTTTTACGAGACAGGATTTTTGTTTGAAATGTAATTTTTTCAGATTAGTTTCCCTGGTAAGGAAAAGAAATCAGGCAAATATAAAGATGGTGGGAAAATGCAACGAAAATTTAAAAGCAATGGATGTACCTGTGATTCTGCAAATTTTATAATAACAAAAATGCGGATAACAGGACTTGAACCTGCACGGTCTCCCACCAGAACCTAAATCTGGCGCGTCTGCCAATTCCGCCATATCCGCATCACAAAAAGTATTATACAGGAATTGGGAGCAGATATCAAGTTATTTTTTACTGGTTTTGCAGAAATTGAAGCAAATGAGGTTACTTTTCACGGGGGGGGGCAAGTAATAAAGCAACAGTTTACAAAAAGTGTTACATTCTGGCTACTCGGACGCAGTGAGAGAAAATCTGCCCCGTCTGCTGTGTCCGCTCCAGAATGCAAGAAGCCCTAAGCATTCTGCATCCAGGCTGTGGAACCGGACGGTCGCGCCGCCTAATTCGCCCTGGCTGCCGCCAGCAGCTAAAGGCGCCGCTTCGGCCTCGCCGCCTGT
>CAJUBQ010000100.1 GCA_910584595.1 uncultured Eubacterium sp. | reverse complement strand
GCGAAGCCGCAGCGGCGCCTTTAGCTGCTGGCGTTAAGCCAGGGCGAATTAGGCGTCGCGTCCGTCCGGCACCACAACTTAAATGTAGAATGCTTAGGGATTCTTACGTTCTGGAAACCGGAACAATGAGACAGGGTCGATTCCCTCATCCGGCGTCCGGGAGGCCCAAAAGCAACACTTTGTCTAAAATGTTGTTTATTACTTGCCCCACTCCGTGAAAAGTAACTATTAGGTTATACTAGCGATAAAAAGTTTGTTTATATGGTTGTGATTTTTTTACAACTCTGTTAGAATGAAGATAACATTGCATTTATTATTAACGGTTTCTATTAGGAGGAATATACATGGCGGAAGATAGAAAGGTATATAGCATTAAAGAAGACAATCTGGGTGAAGTAAATATCGCAGATGAAGTAGTTACGATTATAGCAGGTCTGGCTGCTACGGAAATTGAAGGCGTCAGCTCTATGGCAGGTAACATTACGAATGAACTGGTCAGTAAACTTGGCAGAAAAAATCTCGCAAAAGGGGTCAAGGTAGATGTGATTGACAATTGTGTGACGGTTGACGTAGCATTAAATATTGCTTATGGATATGCAATACCGGAAATTTCTGCAAAAGTCCAGGAGAAGATTAAAACAGCGATTGAAACGATGACAGGACTGGAAGTGAACGCTGTAAATGTACGGATTGCCAGTGTGGATATGAGCAGCAGCAGATAACTTTTGTAAGCCGGCTGGCGCCGCAGCGCCAGGCTGTATTTGGAGTGTCACGCGGCACTCCTTTTATCATATGTTCACTGTTGCTATCATAATAACAGCACAGGCCGGCTTGCAAAACTGTGACAGAGAGGGAGTTATGAGCAGGAGAGAAATCAGAGAACAGATTTTTAAAATGTTATTTCAGACAGAGTTTTATGACGAAGAAGAAATCGAAGAACAGATGCAGCTTTTTATGCAGGAACTGGAAGAGGCAGATGAAGGAAAAAGAGCTTATTTAGAACAGAAGTTATGGGATATTTATCACAGACGGGAAGAAATAGATGCTGCAGTGAATGAAAAAGCTACCGGATGGAAGACGAATCGTATGGCGAAAGTTGATCTGGCATTGATCCGTCTGGCAGTATATGAAATCAAATATGAAGAGGATATACCTACAGGCGTAGCGATTAATGAAGCTGTAGAACTTGCAAAAATCTACAGCAGTGACGGTGCGCCGTCATTTGTGAATGGAGTGCTGGCAAAACTTGTATGATGAAACATGTGTATAGTGTAGGACAGGTAAATACGTATATCAAAAATATGTTTGCGCAGGATTTTATGCTTCGCAGGATCAGTGTAAAAGGTGAAGTATCAAACTGTAAATACCATAGTTCCGGACATATTTACTTTTCCCTAAAGGATGAGACAGGAACGATGGCGGCGGTAATGTTTGCAGGAAATCGTAAGTGCGGACTGAAGTTTCGAATGCAGGACGGGGATCATGTCGTTGTGACCGGCTCTGTGGAAGTTTACGAGAGGGACGGCCGTTATCAGCTGTATGCCAGAGAGATATCGCTCGATGGCGCAGGAGCGTTGTTTTTAAAATTTGAAGCATTGAAACAAGAGCTTGCGGAAATGGGTATGTTTGCTCCGGAATATAAACAGCCGATCCCAAAGTATATTCGCAGACTCGGGGTTGTAACCGCGCCAACGGGAGCAGCCGTACAAGATATCCGCAATATCAGTCACAGGCGAAACCCTTATGTGCAGTTGATTTTGTATCCGGCTCTCGTACAGGGAGACGGAGCAGCGCAAAGTATTGTGAATGGAATTCATGCGTTGGAGTCCATTGGCGTCGATACGATGATCGTAGGACGTGGCGGCGGCTCGATCGAAGACTTGTGGGCATTTAATGAAGAGATTGTTGCGAGAGCAATTTTTGCATGTAAAGTACCGGTTATTTCAGCAGTCGGGCATGAGACAGATACGACAATTGCAGATTATGTGGCAGATTTACGTGCGCCTACACCATCGGCGGCTGCGGAACTGGCAGTATATGATTTTGGACAGTTTCAGGAAACGGTGCGTCTTTTAAATACAACGCTGCACCTGCGGATGCGTGAACATATCCGCCTCGAACGGCAAAAACAGCAGCAGCTGCAGCTGCGGCTTGGCTATTTGAGTCCGCAGGCAGTACTAAACAGTAAAAAGCAGTATCTTGCTGATTTGGAGGAAAAACTGATACAACGAATGGACAACAGACTGCAAATGGACAGGCATCGGCTGCAGCTGCTGGCCGGGCGTCTGGAGGCAGGTTCTCCGGTGAAAAAGTTAAGTTGTGGATTTTCTTTTGTGACGGATGAAAAAGGGAAGCCTGTGACGCATAAGAAGCAGGTGCAGGCAGGAGATAAGATTACCGTACGTACATTGGACGGGAAATTTTATGCCAGAGTGACAGAGCATGGTTGAAAATTTACAGAGTATTTCATAAGTCTGAGGAGAGGGAAAAAGAGGATGGACACAATAAAAGAAGATTTGGAAATGGGGGACGCTCCAGATCGGGAGCTGCGTTTGGAGGATGTGCTGACACAAGTGGAACAGTGTATTGCACAGCTGGAAGATCCGCAGATTTCACTCGAAGATTCCTTTCGTTTTTACGAAGAAGGAATAAGAAAGCTTAAGATATGCAATGAAAAAGTAGATCAGATCGAGAAAAAAATGCTGATGCTCAATGAGAATGGAGAGCTTGAGGAGTTTTAGCTTCTAAAGTTTTACAGAACTGACAAGTTACTACAGAATCGATGCAGGGAATGAAAATATGGATGATTTGGAATTAAAAACAGAAATACAAAGACGGACAGAGGAAATCGAGAAAACGCTGCATAACTATCTGCCAAAAGCAGAAGGATATCAGAAAATCATAATGGAAGCGATGGAATATAGTCTGCTGTCGGGAGGAAAACGTCTGCGGCCGATGCTGATGCTGGAAACGTATCGCATGTTTGGAGCACATGGGCTTGTGATTGAGCCATTTTTGGCGGCGATAGAAATGATTCACACCTATTCCTTAATTCATGATGATTTGCCGGCGATGGACGACGACAGCTATCGCCGTGGAAGAAAAACGACGCATGTTGTCTACGGAGAAGCGATGGGAATTTTGGCTGGAGACGCACTGTTAAATTTTGCTTTCGAAACAGCGTCACAGGCATTTTTCCTTGAATCCGATCCGCTTTGTACAGCAAAGGCGATGCAGATTTTATCAAAAAAATCCGGCATTTATGGAATGCTTGGCGGACAGGTTGTAGATGTGCAAAATGAGGGCCGCAAAGAGGTGGATGCAGATACACTGGATTTTATTTATCGTCTTAAGACCGGGGCTTTGCTGGAAGCATCGATGATGATCGGAGCTGTTTTAGCAGGTGCAGGGGAGCAGGAAGTTTCACTGCTGGAACAGGCGGCAGGCAAAGTGGGCGTTGCGTTTCAGATTCAGGATGATATTTTGGATGTGACGAGTACTTTGGAGGAGCTGGGGAAGCCGGTTGGTTCGGATGAAAAAAATGAGAAAAATACGTATGTTTCTATGTATGGAATGCAGGCAGCCCAAAATCAGGTGCGAAAGCTTACAAAAGAAGCTGTCTGCTGCATGGATAAACTGCCTGTGAAAAGTGAATTTTTAAACGATCTTCTGATATATCTGGTAGGACGCCGCAGTTAGACAGTGCGGTAAAATAACGAATCAGGATGCGGGATGATAACATGGTACTAGATCAAATCAATCAGACAAATGATATAAAAAAACTAAATAAAGAAGAGTTAAAACAGCTTCCGGAAGAAATTCGTCAGTTTTTGATTCAAAGCTTATCAGAAACCGGAGGACATCTGGCATCAAATCTTGGAGTGGTAGAGCTTACCATTGCACTTCATTTAACTTTTGATCTTCCAAAAGATAAAATTATCTGGGATGTTGGACATCAGTCTTATACGCATAAACTCCTGACCGGGAGAAAAGAAGGATTTGGCGCCTTGCGTCAGTTTGGAGGCATGAGCGGATTTCCAAAGCGGGCGGAAAGCGACTGTGACTGTTTTAATACCGGACACAGTTCCACATCCATTTCTGCAGGACTGGGCCTTGCAGCAGCCAGAGATATGCAGGCAGATGGCGGCAAAGTCATATCTGTGATCGGGGATGGAGCGCTGACGGGCGGAATGGCGTTTGAAGGGCTGAATAATGCATCCAAGCTGGACACAAATTTTATTATCGTATTAAATGATAACGATATGTCAATTTCTCCGAATGTCGGCGGTTTGTCACAGTACCTTGGAGGTATCCGTACGGCAGCGGCTTATCAGGATTTGAAAAATGGCGTAATGGAATCGTTAAATAAGATTCCTGTATATGGAGAACGGCTCGTCAAACGGATTCGAAGAACCAAAAGTGGGATTAAACAACTGCTGATACCTGGAATGTTGTTTGAAGATATGGGTATTTTGTATCTTGGCCCGGTGGATGGGCATGATATTGATAAAATGACAGCAATGTTTCAAAAAGCTTCCAGAGTGAACGGGCCGGTACTTGTACATGTGCTGACAGAAAAAGGAAGAGGCTATGAACCTGCTGTGCGTCATCCGGCAAGATTTCATGGTACGGAACCTTTTGAAATCGAAACAGGGCTGGTCAGGAAGAAAAAGAAAAAGGCAGCTTATACTGATATTTTTTCGACGGTTATGCGCAAGCTTGGAGACAGGGACGAAAGAGTTACGGCAGTAACGGCAGCTATGGAAATGGGAACGGGATTAAAACGCTTTCACAATATGTTTCCCAAACGATTCTTTGATGTTGGAATCGCAGAAGAACACGCGGTAACTTTTGCGGCAGGTCTTGCGGCAGGAGGCAGGCGTCCGGTGTTTGCTGTATATTCTTCCTTCCTGCAGCGTGCTTATGACCAGATTTTGCATGATGTCTGCTTACAGGATCTTCCGGTAGTTTTCGCAATTGATCGTGCCGGAATTGTGGGCAGTGACGGTGAGACGCATCAGGGAGTTTTTGACATTTCTTATTTACGGACAATTCCCAATATGACGCTTTTGGCGCCAAAAAATAAGTGGGAATTTTCGGATATGATAAAGTTTGCAATTGATTATGGCCATCCGGCTGCAATTCGCTATCCGCGCGGAGAAGCGTATGATGGACTGCAGCAGTTTCGGGCCCCGATTGTATGTGGAAAGAGTGAAGCGCTTTATGAGACAGGCAATGTTGTGCTGCTTGCTTATGGCAGCATGGTAAAGACAGCTAAAGAAGTGCGGCAGCTTCTTTTGCAGGAAGGAATGGAATGTGCGCTGGTGAATATGCGTTTTGCAAAGCCGCTGGATACACAGATGCTTTCGCATGCGGCAGAAACTTATCAGCTGGCCGTAACAATGGAAGAAAACGTAATCACCGGAGGAATGGGCGAAGCCGTGTCAGAATATCTGCGGCAGAATGGTTTCGGGATCCCTGTTTTACAGGTTGCTGTCCCTGATATGTTTGTACCGCATGGAAATGTGGAAACGCTGAAACGTCAGATTGGATTGGATGCAGAAAGTATTGTGCATAAAATACAGACGTTTTTAAACAGGATATAAAGAAAGCAGTTCAGACAGATCAGGAGTTTGGACTGCTGCATAAAATTATGGTGGGATGATGAAAGAAAGATTAGATGTGTTGCTTGTGAAGCGTGGATTAGCCCCTTCCAGGGAAAAGGCAAAGGTAATGATTATGGAAGGCAATGTCTATGTCAATGAGCAAAAAGAGGATAAAGCCGGTTCTATGTTTGCGCAGCAGGTTCAGATTGAAGTGCGTGGGAAGACATTAAAATATGTCAGCCGCGGAGGATTAAAACTGGAAAAGGCTATGCAGCGGTTCGGCATTCATTTAGATGATAAAATTTGTATGGACATCGGAGCTTCGACTGGAGGATTTACAGATTGTATGCTGCAAAACGGAGCAAAAAAGGTGTATGCGGTAGACGTTGGATACGGCCAGTTTGCCTGGCAGCTGCGCCAGGATCCTCGTGTCGTCTGTATGGAAAAGACTAATATCCGATACGTAATGCCAGAGGATCTTGCAGATGTATTGGACTTTGCATCTGTGGATGTTTCTTTTATTTCTCTGACAAAAGTACTGGGCCCGGCCAGAGAGCTTTTGTCAGATCACGGGGAACTTGTCTGTCTCATCAAGCCGCAGTTTGAGGCAGGCAGGGAAAATGTCGGCAAAAAAGGGGTTGTTCGCGATAAAAAGGTGCATCTGCAAGTCATTGAAAAAGTGTCTTCTTTTGCGAAAGAGCTTGGGTTCCAAATACTGCATCTGGATTATTCACCGATCAAGGGGCCGGAAGGAAACATTGAATATTTAATACATCTTCGAAAAGAAAATGAGTGGGAACCTGAAAAAAAAGAAGCGGAAAACGAACATTATCAGATACAGGAACAAGATAAGTGTGAACCTGAAAAAAAAGAACCAGAAAACGAACATCATCAGATACAGGAACAAGGTAAAAACAAAAAACAGGATAAAACCGGAGTACAGGAGGGGGCGGCAGACAGCAAAACAGTCGTTGAAGCTGCACATGCTGCATTAGATGCATGAAAAAATTTGTATTGATCGTGAATGCATGCAAAGACCGGAATTTGAAGGAAACACGCAGCTTATGCAGCTATATGAAAACGCGGGGCGGAAGCTGCCAGTATATTGTCAGTGTCGATGAACAGGAAAAAATCCACAAGGTGCAGGCAAAAGATATTCCTGAGGATACAGAGTGCATACTTGTGCTTGGCGGCGATGGAACACTCATACGGGCGGCGCGGGATACGGTGGAGTGTAAAGTTCCGCTGATCGGCGTAAATATGGGGACGCTTGGCTATTTATGCGAATTGGAGATCGAAAATCTGGAAGAAGCATTGGAACTTATGCTTCATGATAAATATATGTTGGAAGAGCGCATGATGATCTGCGGACAAAAAGAAATATCGATGAACACACAGAATACGAAATCAGCGAATAAGAAGGAAACAGGTACAAAAGAAGGTCAGGCATTTCGTGCGCTAAATGATATTGTTATTCATAGAACGGGTTCTCTGTCTTTAGTAAGCCTGACCGTTTATGTCAATGGGCAGTATTTGCATACATGGAAAGGCGACGGCGTTATTTTATCCACACCGACCGGATCTACCGGTTATAATATGTCTGCAGGAGGGCCTATCGTAGACCCAAAGGCACAGCTTCTTTTACTGACGCCCATTAATTCTCATACGCTTACACAAAGAAGTATTGTGATCGATCCGCACGACGAGATTGTAATAGAAGTTGAAAACCGGCGCAGGCAGCAGGAGGAAACGGTAGAAGTAAGTTTTGACGGAGATCATGGCTGCTGGCTTAGCGCCGGTGAGCGCATTCACATTCAAAGAGCGCAGGAAAGCGTAAAAATTCTTAAGCTCAGCAAAGTCAGCTTTCTGGAAATATTACGAAAAAAAATGCAGACGTTTTGCTGATTGGCAGCCTGAAGGAGCAGGATGAGACATGAAAACATCACGACATGAAAAAATAAGACAAATTATCAACAGATATGATGTGGAAACGCAGGAAGAGCTGGCGGCAAGACTCGTTCAGGAAGGTTATCCGGTTACGCAGGCGACGGTATCCAGAGATATCCGTGAACTGCATTTGATGAAAGTATCGACAGGCAGCGGAAAGCAAAAATATGTGGCAATCGCAGAACCACAAAAAGATCTATCGAAATATATCCGTGTATTCAAAGATGGATTTCGTTCTATGGATATGGCGCAGAACATACTTGTGATAAAAACCATATCAGGTATGGCTATGGCAGTTGCGGCTGCGTTAGACGCAATGGAATGTCATGAGATTGTAGGGAGCATTGCCGGAGATGATACGATTATGTGTGCAGTCCGTACAGTGGAAGATACGGCTGCTTTGATGAAGCGTTTAAGAAAACTGGTGGACAGCAGATAAATGCGCCGGATCGTAAACGGATGCAAATAATGAAAAATAAAAAATGAGAAAGGAGAAAAGTTACTGGAAAAAGTGAGTTTCCATAACAGAAAATAAAAGATTATGTTACATAATTTACATGTAAAAAATCTGGCGCTGATCGAAGAGGCTGAAGTTGATTTTTCAAAAGGGCTGAATATTCTCTCAGGAGAAACAGGCGCCGGAAAATCTATTATTATAGGATCGATAGGAGCAGCGATCGGGGAAAAGGCATCCAAAGATATGATACGCAAAGATGCAGACTATGCATTGGTAGAACTCGTATTTTCTGTCGATGAACAGGTGCGGCGCAAGCTTGCCGCAATGGATATTCTTATGGAGGACGATCAGGTAATTCTCACAAGAAGAATTTCAGGAGGAAGATCCATCGCAAAAATTAATTCCGAAAGTGTTTCTGCCTCAAAGCTCAGAGAGGCCGCGTCACTTTTGATTGATATCCATGGACAGCATGAGCATCAGTCACTTTTAAATGAAAAAAATCATCTGCAGATTTTAGACGCTTATGCAAAAAGAGAATATAAAGGGTTAAAAGAAAAATTATCGGATGCATATCACGAATATATCCGCGTAAAACATGAATTAAACGAAGCTTCTTTGGACATGGAACAACGGGCGCGCGAGTTATCGTTTTTACAATATGAAGCGGAAGAAATCGAACATGCGGCGCTTACGGCCGGAGAAGATGAAGAACTGGAAATGCAGTATCGCCGTTATGCGAATGGAAAGCAAATTATGGGGAGCATTGGGCAGGTCTATGAATTGACGTCAGAAAACGGTGCTGCGCAGATGACCGGACATGCAGTCTTAGAAATCGCAAAAATAAGCGCTTATGATGAAAAAGTCCGTCAGTTGGAAGAACAGCTGACAGAGATCGATAATTTATTAAACGATTTTAATCGGGAGCTGTCAGGTTACTTAGATGATACAGATTTTGATGAAGAGCGTTTTTATGAAATGGAAAAACGATTGGATCTTATCAATGGGTTGAAAGCCAAATATGGAGACACAATCGAAAAAATATTATCCGAATATGAACATAAATTAGAAAGAATTGAAAAATTAAGTGATTATGATGCATATTTATCCGGCCTTTCGCAAAAACTGGAAATAAAAGAAACAGAGCTGGAAACGCTTTGTAAAAAAGTATCCGCGATTCGTCAGAAACAGGCATCCAAACTGTCAAAAAAAATCAAATCGGCGTTGATTGACTTGAATTTTTTAGATGTACAGTTTGAAATTTCGCTTACAAGAAAAAAAGAATATACAGCATCCGGATATGATGAGGCTGAATTTCTGATATCCACAAATCCAGGTGAACCGGTACAACCACTGACGAAAATAGCATCCGGCGGAGAACTGTCCAGAATCATGCTGGCGATTAAGGCAGTATTGGCGGATTGCGATGAGATCGGGACGTTAATTTTTGATGAGATTGATACAGGAATCAGCGGACGGACGGCGCAGATGGTATCCGAAAAGATGAATGTAATTTCAAGAGATCATCAAATTATCTGCATCACACATCTTCCGCAGATTGCCGCAATGGCAGATACGCATTTTTTAATTGAAAAACAGGCAATAAACAATCATACACATACTTCGATCCGTAAGTTAGGCAGTGACGAAAGCGTAACGGAGCTTGGGCGTATGCTTGGCGGCGTCAAAGTTACAAACACGGTTTTAAAAAGTGCAAAAGAAATGAAAGATCTGGCAGTCGCCACAAAAAATTCCCAGAGTGAAAAAAACAGATAAAGACATACTAAAGCCGAAAGGATACAGCTAATATGTATCTGATAAAAAGGAATATTACAAAGAGCTGTCAGAAAAACAAAAGACTGACAGCTCTTAAATCGTAACAATTCAGACATGCCGGCAGTCTGATTGTTATCCTTAATACGCAGGAAAAGGGATGGCTAATATGTTGCAAAGATTATGGGTTCAATTTCAAAGAAAAAGAAAAATCATAGGCTACACCGGAATCGCTGCCGGTATGATATTTGCATACGCGCTTTTGATGTATTCCATACCGGATAAAATGTATGTGGAAAGTGGCGAACAGCCGAATTACACATTTGGCGTTCCGGTTACAGGAACAGTTGTAAAAAGCGCTGAAGTATTTGCCGGCAGGCAGACCATGCAAAAGGATGCGATTCATGTGACTCCTGACATACCGGCACAAACCGCATCAGAGAATGGCACCTATCAGGTGCTTTGCAGACTGTTTGGCACGATACCGGTGAAACGTATTTCCGTATGTGAAGTCAGCAAAAAGCAGCTGCTTGCGGCAGGTACAAATATCGGGATTTACGTAAAAAATGAACAGATTATGATAATAGGAACCGGAGAAGTAACAGATGAGTCCGGAGTACGCAGCGAACCGGCTAAAAATGTAGTTCACAGTGGAGATTATATTTTAGCTGTGAACGGAAAAAAAGTGGAATCCAAATCACAGCTTGTAAAAGAAATATCGTTTTGTAACGGGAAAAAGATCCGCCTGAAACTGCTGCGCGGTAAGGAAAAAATAGAGGTTTTGGTTCAGCCGGTGCGTTCCCAGGAAGGCATTTATCAAATCGGCGTTTGGGTACGCGACGATATTGCAGGCGTCGGCACATTGACATACGTCACAAATGACAAAAAATACGGAGCGCTCGGACATGGCGTGACAGATGCGGATGTAGGCAGCCTGATCGATCTGGAAAAAGGTTCTATCTATGAGACCACCATTCTGGAAATCCGCAAAGGCCAACGCGGCCAGCCGGGAGAAATGTCCGGCATGATTAATTACAACGATGAATATAAGCTTGGAACGGTAGAAGAGAATACAAATGTTGGAATCTATGGAACACTCACAAATTTGCCAAAAGAGTTAAGAGGGGTTTCATCAATGCCTGTGACTTATAAAGAAGGAATTAAAAAAGGAAAGGCACAGATTATCAGCTCTGTAGAAGGAAAAAGAAGAGAGTATGAGATTGAGATTGAACATACAAATTATCATAGCGATGGGAATAACAAAGGAATTCAGTTTCAGGTGACGGATGAAAGATTGTTGGAAGATACAGGGGGAATAATTCAGGGAATGTCTGGGAGTCCGATCGTCCAGAACGGGCATATCATCGGGGCGGTAACGCATGTGTTTATATCGGATTCTAAGATGGGGTATGGGATTTTTATTGAGAATATGCTGGAGCATTGATTGAATAAAAAAAGATGGTGAAAAGCGTTTCTGTCCAATTGGATAGGGACGTTTTTCTAGTTTTATAAGAAAATGTGGAAATATTGGTATTTAACTGTTATAATGTTAACGACAGTAATTTTTAACACTATTTAAAATTGAGAGGAATATATGATAGAGCAAATTCAAATAAATGAGTGGAGACAATTTGATACTCTGGATATTAATTTTGATAAGAGGCTGACAATCCTGACAGGGGCAAATGGTTCTGGTAAAACAACGATACTAAATATACTTTCTAAAGCATTTGGTGAAACTGTTAAATTTGTCAGCAATGTGAGTGAAAAAACGGGTGGTTCTATTAGTTATTCAGCAAGTGTAATAGGGAATATAGAAGAACGGCGTGATAGTAATTATAAGGGGTCCATTATTGGAAAAGTAAAATATGATTCTATAATTGCACCTATATTGGTTCCAGAACAAGTATCGACCACGTATCAAATAAAATTAAAAGATGTTAAACCATGTGACGGTTTACTTGTAAATGCCCACCGTTCTTTGTTTCAATATAAAGAGGTTGAAAATATACCTACGCATGCTTTAACAAGAGATGAAATTTTTAAAGACTACCATCATTATAAAACTTTATTTTTTTCGGATACTACATATTATAATCTAAAAGAAAATGGCGCTACCAGATTTATAAAAGAAGCCATTATATCATTAGCCACTTTTGGTCCTGGAAATATTTATGTAAAACCTAACCAAGATGCACTTGATATTTTTGAAGGTTTTCAGTCTATATTAAGTAAAATTTTGCCGCCTGAAATAGGTTTTAAAAAATTGATTATTGAGATTCCCGAAGTAATTTTAGAAACAAATTCAGGAAACTTTCCAATTGATGCTGCTTCCGGTGGAATTGCGTCTATTATTGAACTTGCTTGGATGATCTATATGTACGCTCCTTCTAAAAAAGCTTTTACAGTATTATTTGATGAACCAGAAAATCATTTGCATCCTGAGCTTCAGCAAACGCTGTTACCTAATTTATTAGAAGCATTCCCTAATGTACAATTTATTGTCGCTACACATAATCCGTTTATTATTTCTTCTGTAGAATCTTCAGCCATTTATGTACTAAATTATAATGAAAATAGCAAAGTAGTTTCTTCTTTGTTAGAAAACGTGTCGAAAGCAGGAACTTCGAATGAAATTTTACGGGAAGTTCTTGGAATTACAAGTTCTTTTCCTTTATGGGCATCATCAAAAATAGATACTTTGATTAGGAATACAGTTTCTAAAGGTATTTCTGAAGAAAGCCTGTCAGAGTTTCGAGAGCAGATGGAAAAGCTGGGTTTTGGCAATGTTATTCCTAATGCTATAAATCAATTATTTGAAGGTGGCAGAAATGATAAAAATTAATAAAAGTGAAAAACCTCAAATATTAAAGGAAAATGATAAAAAATGGACTGCAGAATATTTAATTGCTTTGAAAAAAACTGTTCCTGTTCCAAAACATATAAAATATAGATATCAAAATTCTGAAATTAAAGATGCATTAGAAAAAGAAACGTATGGAAAATGTGCTTATTGCGAAAGTAAATTCAATCATGTTGCTTTTGGTGACATTGAGCATATCTTACCTAAAAATAAAAATGCAAGACCAGATTTATATGTTGAATGGAGCAACTTAACGATAGCTTGTGAAGTTTGTAATCGTACTAATAAAAAGGACTATTATAAGCCTTCTGACCCTTTGATTAACCCAATTGAGGATGAACCAAACAAATTTTTAATGTCTTGTGGTCCGTTTATATATCATATTCCCGGATCTAGAAAAGGAGAAGTAACTCGTATTATTTTAGATTTAAATCGTACTGAGTTAATAGAACGTAGAAAAGAAAAAATCGAAAATCTGTTACCGTTGATCGATAAATGGAAAAACGAAACGAATTTAACTCTAAAAAAATTGCTTTATTCGCAAATTAAGAAAGAAGCTGAACCGGATAAAGAATTTTCATTTGTGATTGATAGCTATCTTAAACAGATTGGATTTTATAATTAACATAAATTTATAGTTATGTGAATTATAGCTATTTGTATTTAGAACTGACCATTTAATTATAATAAAGGTACACATGAAGGTTAAAGTTAGAAAGTGTGCAGTTAGCACTGTATATTTGGGTGAAAAGATCTAGTATATGGTAATTGAAAGGAATGAAAGAGTATGAAAGAAAGGCTGACATGGGAAGAAATGGTACAGAGATATCCAAATAAATGGGTATTTGTGGAAAATGCAGAATTAAGGGGGATCGACATTATTTCCGGTGACCTGATTTGTGCATGTACGGATGATGAATATAGTCAAAAGGCAGTTGAATTAATAAGAGCAGGTATAGATTTTCGGCATGTAAGAACCACAGAAGGGAACTGGGGAGGATATGTGAATGCAAAAAATGTTAAAATTACCATTAGATAGCAGGTCAGACAGGCCGTTATTCGAGCTTGGCAATTATAAAAATATCCGATGTCTGCTTGATACAGGTGCAAATATTGCAGTATGGTGTGCTGATATCCAATATTTTCAAGAAATTTTTGCTGATGCAAAGCTGGTAGATGAAAAAGTGATTTTAAGCGGGTTTGGCGGAAACGGGCAGTTAGTTGATATGCATAGGATTCCATTATTTGTTTTACAAAATGGAGGCCATTCCATAAGTTTCAAAAATTTTCATGTAGCATTGGCAAAGCAGGCAGGGATGGGGTGTGATATGATCTTGCCGGCGGTAATGTTTTCAAAGATGGACTGCTTGATTGTCAGAAGATGTAAAGAGCCAAGCCTTCAAATTTTATATGATAGGGATATGTATGGTTTTGGCATGGTTGTACGGCAGCTTACAGAGGAAGATAAAGCCAATTTAGGAAATTATTTAGGAGATTCTGTTTCTGATTCTGTAAATTTTATAGAAAAAATGATATGTTTTACACAAGGTATGGATTTACATTCTGAATAGGAAAATGTAGAAATTTTGTGGAAATTTAATTTTTGCCATATTGTCTGAGGTATTCCTTTAATTATGTTAAAATGAACTAAAAAGTGACAATTTATTATGAGAGAAAAAGCGTATTGTATACGATTGTTTTTAACAGATCGTAAGGGGTTGCCGTAAAAAATACGAAAAATGACCGCAGCGGTTAATTTGAAACAGTGATGGATGCAAATGCGATCCTGCCGGGGGATGATGTGGGGCTGCTGCCGGAAAATTATGTGATTTTTATCAGGAGGAGGATATTTTTGGAACGGGCATGACGATGTATCATATTGACCGGGTGGTGGAAGAAACAGGAATGCCGTTTGAAGACGCTTCGAATCTCATGTATGTAAACAGGGCATACCGTGGAGACGACCCGTTGGGGAGGCTGATGCACGATTTTTCCTGTACGGATGATATGAATTATGGGAAGCTGTCAGACAAATGCGTTATTTTAAGGAGACTGAGGAGTGAAAGCTATGAGCAGGGCTATGGAGGAACTTGCGAAAAAATGGGCAGAAGAGGAGATTCAGGAAAGAAATGAAGAAGTGGCGTTAGAACTGTTTCGTATGGGGATAACGGATTGTGAAAAAATTGCGAAGGTGTCAAAACTTTCTATTGAGGCAGTAGAGAAAATGGCAAAGCTTTAGCCTGTGTAAGAGCTTGTGATTATTATACTCGTGAACGCTAAGATTTGCTGAATTTATTGCCAGCATCCTAAGGAGTATGCTATATATGCCCGCGAACGCCGATGTGTCTGGATAACTTTTTCGTTCGCGGGTATAAAACCGAACATAACTGTTATGGAAGGGCATATGTAGAAAGTGAAAAAATTTTCGTGTAGTCAGTAAGGCTTAATGATAGAAGCAGGGAGCATATTTATTGGATAAAGGATCAAAAAAGACATATATAACGGGACAAAGCCCAGAAGCTGCTGAAAGGACGCGTGGATAAAAACTGGGACAGTACGGCAGCAGGCACCTATAAGACACCAAAGTCTTTTTTATCACAATGCGGCGAAGCTGGAATGTTTTATCGTTAGGTGGTATTATTATGGTAACGGTGAGAGATTATGAGAAATATTCAATGGATGACCGGGCGGTAATTGCAGATGATTTTTTTCCGATTCCCCTGCTGGATGGAAGTGAGGATTATGGATATGACGAGCAGGAATTGAAGGAGAGCATGGAGAAGGCACGGCTTGCAAGGAAATACTGCAGGAAGTTCGGAGAAAAGGAGCTAAAAAATTATTAGTAAAGAATTAGTATCGCAAATTTCGACAGCCCGCAGGAGCAGTCGAAAAAAATACGAAAAAAAGTGTTGTCCCTAGCTTGACACATACTTGAGCGGCAGCCCGATTGTCCAGGACGGGCATATCATTGGGGCAGTGACGCATGTGTTTATATCGGATTCTAAGATGGGGTATGGGATTTTTATAGAGAATATGCTTGAGCATTAAAAATAAGATAAGCGCTATGAATCGCTTCTGTCCATTAATGACAGAAGCGATTTTTGACATTGCTATTTGGATCTTATGTAAAAAATGTTCAAGCTGAAAAGTAACAAGCATTTTATGACAGATTTAGGAACAGCATCAGACACTTGCTAAAATGTTATCTGAGGAATTTTTAGTCGAATATACAGAAATACCTTGGAAAAGGGAAACGTGTTATGTTCGGCTGCGCCGTAACGATTGCGACAGTGGGATACCCAATCTGTCCCGATATGAGGGAATATATACCGCCCCTGTAACGATTGAAATCGTTATCTATAATACACATTTTTTTATTCCGATAGAAGTAAAAATTTACGCCGGAGAACAGAAGGGGCAGTTTTATGATTATTTTAGTATGCAAAACATTTTAAAATTTTAGTTATATAGAGACAAAACAGACGGCTGCCATTTGTAATGAATAGTCTGCCTCAAAGTTTGTTTATGGATTGCATTTTTAAAATGAATGTGCTATGCTAATATATAACCTGTCTTTGGTAGTCGAATGGTAAAACATAGTGCTAAACTACAGACTAAAAT
>CAJUBQ010000099.1 GCA_910584595.1 uncultured Eubacterium sp. | reverse complement strand
ATTTTCTCTCACAGCGTCCGAGTAGCCAGAATGTAACACTTTTTGTAGATTGTTGTATTTCCGATTAAGTTCGCCCCTGATTATTTAGCAGAATATTAAGTGCTTGTAACATTCTTCCAACGTCACAAGAAGCCAGCGCAGCCCCCTATCATCCGATTGGTAATCACAAGCGTTACATGAAAATGTGAATGCTTTCAAAATCAGCTGAGAGAGGGAGTTTGTCTGGTCTGCCTGTGGCTTTGGAAGAGTGCTTAGAATCACTTAGTATTCTGCTAAATAACCAGGAGGCGAAGCCCAGCGGCACCTTTAGCTGCTGGCATTTAGCCAGGGCAAACTAGGTGCCGCGACCGTCCGGTTGTCATAATGTAAATGCAGAATACTTAGTGATTCTTAGCATTCTGGAATGGACACAGGCAGACCAGACAAACTCCCTCTCTCAGCGTCCGGGAATCCATAATATGCAACACACGATCTGAACGGCTGCCATTGCATTATTGTTCACATTTCATGTCATCTACTGAACGGATCCCCGAACAGCTCTGCATCAGGTGAAATGATTTTGTTATGCATTTACTTCCTGCACAAATTTTAAAAATGCATCTCTGCCATCTTTTGTGCATTTGTACACGCCGGCATCTTCCAATACCTGTTTAAATACCAGACCGATTTCCGTATCAATGATGGCGTCAATATTTGTCGCATCGATCTGTTGATATTTGGTCTGGAATTGTTCTACCCAGTCTGCATGTTTCTCAAGCGTTTCATCTGCGCGAATATCCGTTCCGGACAGCATTGCCTCTTTTAACTGGGCCATTTCATCTTTGAGTCTGGCTGGCAGTACGGCAAGACCCATAACTTCTATTAAGCCGATATTTTCTTTTTTAATATGATGCAGATTCGCATGTGGATGATATACGCCGAGTGGGTGCTCCTTTGTTGTAATATTGTTGCGCAATACCAGATCCAGTTCATATTTACCGTCTCTTTTTCTGGCAATCGGTGTAATCGTGTTATGCGGTTCGCCGTCTGTCTCAGCAAAAATAAATGCTGCTTCATCTGTGTATCCGCGCCATTTTAACAAAATTTTATCTGCAAGATCTACTAACCGTTCCTTTTTATCTGCCCGGATACGGATCACTGACATCGGCCATTTTACAATTCCTGCGGATACATCCTCAAAACCTGCAAACGAAATTTCCTGCTCAACCGGCGCTTTTGCCATTGCAAACTCATAGTGTCCGCCCTGGAAATGGTCATGGCTTAAGATAGAGCCGCCTACGATCGGCAAATCTGCGTTGGAACCTACAAAATAATGTGGGAACTGTTCTACAAAATCCAACAGCTTTCCAAATGCGGCACGCTCAATCTTCATAGGTGTATGCAGCGAGTTAAACACAATACAGTGCTCATTGTAATACACATATGGCGAATACTGGAAATACCAGTCGCTCTCATTAATTGTAATCGGGATAATTCTGTGGTTTTGCCTTGCCGGATGATTGACACGTCCTGCGTATCCTTCATTTTCCTTACACAGCAGGCATTTTGGATATCCGCTTTGTTTTGCTAACTTTGCTGCGGCGATTGCTTTTGGATCTTTTTCCGGCTTGGACAGATTGATTGTAATATCCAGTTCACCAAATTCTGTAGCTGCTGTCCATTTTAAATCTTTTTTTATCCGATATCTGCGGATGTAATTCGTATCACAGCTTAATTTATAAAAATAGTCTGTTGCTTTTTGCGGATCTTCCTGATAGAGCTGACGAAAGCGGCCGATCACTTCGCTCGGTCTTGGAACGAGCAGACTCATAATCTTTGTGTCAAATAAATCACGGTACACAATGCTGTCTTCCTGCATGATTCCATGTTCATGCGCATAGTCCATCATATCGTTTAGGACTTCTTCCAATGCTTCCTCTGCGGTCTCCTGTGTCAGAGCAGGCTGTTTCTCATAAGCTGCTACTGCCGCATCTTCCAGTTCATCCAGCTGAAATAATTCTAACAGACGATTGATCGTATACTGCTTATCTTCCGGCTGAATCAGCCCTGTTGCAAGTCCATAATCTGTCAGCTTTAATATCTTTTCCTGAATCATGTTTTTCCACCTTTCTTTTATTTCAGGCCAGTCTTACAGGGCCGTCGCCAATTTCCACTACATAAAAATCACCTGCGTAACCGATCTTTTCCTGATAAGCTTTCCCTACTTTTTCAATAAAAGCATCTACTGCTTCATCTTTTACAATGCTTACCGTACATCCGCCAAATCCGGCGCCCGTCATACGCGAACCAATGACTCCTTCTACTTTCCATGCTTCTTCTACCATAGTATCCAGTTCCACACCGGTCACTTCATAATCATCCCGCAAGGATACATGAGAAGCGTTCATAAGCTCTCCAAACAGCTTCAAATCATTATTTTTCAACGCTTCTACTGCTTTTAACGTTCTTTGATTTTCATATACTGCATGTTTTGCACGCTTCACGCGAATCTCATCTTTGATTGCGCTTTGGTATTGCTCAAACTGCGCTTCATCCAGATCGCCAAGCGACTGAATGCCAACAACTTCCTGAATTTCTGCCAGCGCGGTCTCACACTCGCTGCGTCGTTCATTATATTTGGAATCTCCAAGTCCGCGCTTCTTATTAGTGCAGGAAATTACAATCTTTGCTCCTTCCAGTCTGATCGGAGCATATTCATAGTGCAGCGTCGCCGTATCTAAAAAGATCGCATGATCTGCTTTGCCCATTGCAATTGCAAACTGATCCATAATCCCACAATTTACACCGTTAAAATTGTTCTCAGAATACTGCCCGATCAAAGCCAAATCCTGATTGGTTACATCAAATCCAAACAGGTCTTTTAATATATATCCGGTCAGCACTTCTACCGATGCAGAAGAAGAAAGTCCGGAACCATTTGGAATGTTGCCAAACAGCAGCAAATCCATGCCTTGCTCTACTTTCATCCCACGTTCGTTAAACGCCCACATCACACCCTTTGGATAGTTCGTCCAGTCTGCCTTCTTTTCTACTTTTAATCCTTCTACCGAAGACTCAATAACACCTAAATGCTCAAAATTCATAGAATAAAACCGCAGCGTCCGGTCATCCCTTTTTCTTGCTACGCCATATGTACCGATCGTCAATGCACATGGAAATACATGCCCGCCATTATAATCCGTATGTTCTCCGATCAGATTCACGCGCCCTGGTGCAAAATAAACCCGGATATCCCCTTCTGCTCCAAAAATCTCCTTGAATTTTTCAACTAGTTGTGCCTGCATTGCATGACCCTCTCTTTCTTATTTTTTCTTTATATGTTTTTATATGCTTTGGATAGGTTTTCTTTGCTTTTCATTTGCACAAGCTTTGTCTGTTTGATCTGCCGCTTGCCTTTCACTGTTTTTATTATAAGCAATATGCTCAAATAATGCAATTTCCTTTTTCGTTTTTACAACAATATTCCGAAAATCTGCAACAAAAAGACATCTTTTGGAAATCTCCCGGAATGCTCAAAAACTTACAGAATTTTAAAAATGCACAAAAGAAAATAGTTTCCATGAATGTTTTTTTATTTTTTCCATAAACTTTATTAAAACTCTCTGAATTTAAAATTACCCACTTGTATGCTGAAAATGCATGTGCTATAATCCGCATTATAACAGATGTTAATGAACCGATGCATGTGCTATAATCCGCATTATAACAGATGTTAATGAACCGATGTATTTCCTATTTCGCAATATAAAGAAGGTTGAAAAATGCAGCGCCCCGAAACAAAAAACAACATCCAACAAAGCAATGGAAAACATGGTATCACAAAATATAGTGATGCAAAATATGGTAATGCAAAATATAATTCTATAAAATACAGCAATATAAAAAATTATAATACAAAATATCGTTCCGTGAAACAAAAGGACATACAACACAGCTGCACGCAAGAACATACTTTAAAAAGCAGCTCTATTGCAGCATGCCCTGTCATACCGCTGAAATCACTGCTGCTTCGGTATCGACATGCCTGGATACTGCTTTATGGAATTTTCTATCTTGCCTGTTTTGCCTGGCTGGAAAAAACCGTTACCAAAAAATTCCACATCATTACCATGCCGATTGATCTTAAAATCCCATTTTGTGAATATTTTATTATTCCTTATCTGCTGTGGTTTGCTTACATTACATTTGGGGTTCTGTATTTCTTCTTTCATCAAAAAGAAGACTATTATAAAATATGTGTATTTCTTTTTACCGGAATGACAGTATTTTTAATTGTGTCAGCCATTTACCCGAACGGCCACTATTTACGCCCGCTGACATTTGAGCGTGAAAACGTTTGTACCGATCTGGTTCGCTGGCTGTATCAGACAGATACTCCTACCAATCTGTTTCCAAGCATTCACGTATATAATTCACTCGGCGTCCACATTGCACTGACACACAGCGCATGTTTCAAAGACAAAAAAGCTGTTTCAAGGACATCGTTTGTATTATGCGTATTGATTATTCTGTCCACGATGTTTTTAAAACAGCATTCTGTTTTTGACGTATTCACAGCTTTTGGTATGGCTACCATTATGTATTATATTGTGTACCGCGAAGCGTACAAAAAAGTATTGTCTCTGCTGCGTGCAGGCAAGTCAGAGAAAAGTCCGGCGCTTCATGATCTAAGGCTTTAAACAGAAGAACGAAAAAATGACAACGTATTTTCAAAGAGCAGGTTCCATATAGGAACCTGCTCTTTCTTACAGGAATCTTTCTACTTCATCCATCCAGATTCGCACACTCGCGTCACTCGGCATACGTAAGTCCCCTCGCGGCGACATTGCAACTGTTCCTACTTTCGGCCCATCCGGCAGACATGAGCGCTTAAACTGCTGCGAGAAAAACCTGCGATAAAATGTCTTTAACCATTTGCATATCGTCTCGCTGTCATACTCTCCGGCAAATGCAGTCTGTGAAAGCCGAAAGACTTTTTCCGGCTCAAACCCGAACCGTAAAATATAATATAAAAAGAAATCATGCAGCTCATAAGGGCCTACAATATCCTCTGTTTTTTGCGAAATCCGCCCTTCGGTCGGCGGCAGCAGCTCCGGACTGACCGGCGTATCCAATATGTCAAACAGCACTTCGGCAAGCCCGTCATCCCCGCATGTATCTGCGAAATACCGCACCAGATGCCTTACAAGCGTTTTGGGCACTGAAGCATTCACCCCGTACATCGACATATGATCGCCGTTGTAAGTCGCCCATCCGAGCGCCAGTTCAGACATATCACCTGTCCCGATCACCATACCGTTATACATATTTGCAATATCCATCAAAATCTGTGTACGTTCTCTCGCCTGACTGTTTTCATACGTTACATCATGCATATGCGGATCCTGGCGGATATCATGGAAATGCACATGTACCGCATCACAAATGCTGATTTCCCTAAGATCAGCTCCGAGCTTTTGAATCAACTGAACCGCATTTTCATATGTCCGGTCTGTCGTACCAAACCCCGGCATCGTAACTGCCAAAATCTGTTCCCGCGGAATATGCAAAAGATCAAAGGCACGCATTGTCACCAACAATGCCAGTGTAGAGTCCAGTCCGCCGGAAATGCCTACAACCGCACACTTGCATCCGGTATGTTCCAGTCTCTTTTTTAATCCCATCGCCTGGATTGCAAGAATTTCTTCACACCGTTTGTCCCTGTCCGACTTATCTCCCGGTACAAACGGCGTCGGATCCACAAAACGAGTCAGCTGCGTTTGCACCTCTTTCAGTGAAAAATGGATCATCGTATAATCCGCTGCATCCTCCGGCTCAAACGTAGACATTCTGCGCCGTTCTCCTTCCATCTTACGCACATCAATCTCAGAATAAATAGATTCATTGGTAAATCGCTCCGCTTCCTTTAAAACAATGCCGTTTTCAGCAATCAGGCTATGACCGGAATACACTACATCCTGTGTCGATTCCCCATCAGACGCATTCGCATAAATATACCCGCATACAAGCCTTGCCGACTGTCCCGCAATCAAATCTCTGCGGTATACGTCTTTACCCGTTACCTCATCTGAGGCAGACAGATTCACAATCAAATTCGCTCCTGCCAGCGCATGTCCAATACTCGGCGGATTCGGTGACCAGACATCCTCACAAAGCTCCACAGCAATCCGAAGCTGCGGCATTTGATCGCATACAAAGATCTGGTTTGTCCCCATCGGCGCTGTTACACCATCCCGCAAAGTTACAGACACCGTTTTTTTCATTCCTCTTGTAAAATGTCTTGCCTCATAAAACTCCGCATAATTCGGCAAAAATGTCTTTGGCACAATTCCAAGTATTTTTCCGCGATGCAAAACTGCTGCAGTATTGTATAATTTTCCCATATATGCAAGCGGAAGCCCGACAAAAATTACCGCATTCACCTGGATTGTCTGCTCTGCAATGCAAAACAGCTGATTTTTAGCCTCTTCCAGCAAAAGCTCCTGCAAAAACAGATCTCCGCAGCTGTATCCGGTCACACACAATTCCGGAAATACCATGACAGACGCTTCCTGTTCTGCTGCTTCTTTGATATGCCGAATGATAATGTCTCCGTTGTATTTTGGATCTGCAACTTTAATTTTGGGAGACAGAGCCGCCACTTTTATATATCCATGCTTCATATATTCTTCTCCTTATATTTCATGAAGTGTAACAGTTACGATCACTCATGGACCTGTTACACAGATGTTCTTATTTTATATTCTGTCAGCAATTTTCAAACTCACTCCAGCATTTTTTTCAGCTCTTCCACATCAAATGTATACGCAGTATTGCAAAACTGGCATTTCACCTCAATCGGCTCCCCATCGTCTACCATGCTTTGCATATCGCTTTTGGATATGCTGGCAAGCGCCTTTTGCACACGTTGTTTCGAACAGTTGCACACAAAATTTACAGGAACAGAATCAATGACCTTCATCTCCAGCCCTTTTAGCAACTCTTCCAGCATGTCCTCCGGCGTCAGTCCCCGTTCCAGCATATCCGTTACCGGACTGATTCCTGAAATATTTTTCTCCAACTGTGCGATCACCTCATCGTCAGCCTGCGGCATAAGCTGAAGAATAAAACCTCCCGCCTGCCGTATGGAACAGTCCGTATCCACTAACACACCCAGTCCAACTGAAGACGGCGTCTGTTCGGATGATGCAAAATAATATGTCAGATCTTCAGCAATCTCTCCCGTCTGAAGCTGCGTCGTTCCAACATATGGTTCTTTTAATCCAAGATCTCTTGTCACACGCAAGATGCCACCGCCTACAGCACCGCCCACATCCAGCTTGCCAAGCGCATTTGCAGGCAGATCTACATCTGCAGCCTGCGGATACCCTTTGACATTGCCTGCCGCATCCGCCGTAACTACAAGCCCTTTCGCCGGGCCGTCACTTATGATCTGCAGCGTCAAAAGGTCTTCGGCGCCTTTCATCATCACTCCCATCATCGCCCCTGCGGCCAAAAGCCTTCCTAAAGCTGCGGATATCACCGGACTCATATTATGACATTGTCTGGCTCTTTCCGTAAGATGCCTGGAAGAAACCGCAAACGCCCGCACAGCGCCTTCTGCTGCAGTCGCCCTTATGACATAATCATTTGCTTCCTGCCTTGTTTCCTGTTTCATATTGTATTATTTCACCTTTCTTTATTTATTATTTCTTATTTTTTTCTATGTGGACTTTTCTTCTCCATATTTTTATCGCTTTTTATTTATTTTACTTATTATGGATTTCATTTTAATGCTTTCATCTTATTTTTCGCTTACGATTGCTTCGTATTTTACCTTTTTTCGATCCCGTTTTCATTGTTTATCATATCGCTCTTTCATCATACCATACTTCTATGCGTATTTCTATCACACCCGGTTTTTTTTCCATGCTGTCTTGCTAAGACATAAATACGTTCACTGTCCTCACGCACCGGGCCATGATCTTCGCCGTCACAGGCGCTTACAAATTCCATACCTGCCCGCTTTAGAAGACGCATGATTTCCGACAGTTCATAGCATCGTTCATAATGTATTTCTTCATATTTACGATAAAGGCCGCTCTTTTGCCGTAAAAAGATTGTCAGTGCGTATTCATTGATCTTTTCTTCCTCGTCATAATAATTATCCCAGATCAGACTTCCCTCTTCACGATGCTCGCTAAATGTCTGCGTTCCCATCCGTTCACGGAATTTATAATCCATGTTCAAATCAAAAATAAAAATACCATCCGGATCCAGATAATTATTCACAAGCCGAAACACCTGTTCTAACTCCGCTTCCTCCAGCAAATAGTTCATAGAATCGCAGATGCTGACGACAGCCCGTACTGTCCCATACAGCTCAAACTGCCGCATATCCTGCGCCAGATATAAAATTCCTTCGCTTTCCTGTTCCCTTGCAATACTTAGCATCTCCTGTGAAACATCTATCCCAATCATATCATAACCGCTTTGCGCCAACAATCTGGTCATTTTTCCCGTACCGCAGCCAAGCTCACAGACCAACCCTTCCATAATTCCCTGTTTTTGCAGCATTTCTACCAAAAATTCTTTCCATGCTTCATACGGCACATCTTCCATAAATAAATCATAAACTTGAGCAAAATCCGTATACGCTTCCATGATCTTTCCTCCCCTGCAGCTAAAAATGCGATCCATTACTGCTATATTTTTATGATTCCTTAGCTTTTGGATTTGCCGCTAACGGCAGCTGTGCAAAAATTACAGCTCCAAAAATAAGCACACATCCCAAAATTTCCCTTCCCTGCAGCGCTTCCCCCAAAATCACCCAACCGGCTAACACAGAAAACACCGATTCCAGACTTAAGAGCAGCGAGGCTACCGTAGGATTCATTCCCTGCTGTCCGATAATCTGAAGCGTATAACCGGCTCCGCAAGACAATACGCCGGCATACAAAATTGCAATCCACGCATCCAGGCTCATCAGCGCCTCTGCCCATACTGCAATCCCTCCTGATACATACGCTTGTCTGATATCTATGAGACACATTGGAACAGCCGAAACCAGTCCGCATACAAGAAACTGAATGCAGGACATACGCACTCCGTCTACCTGTACGGCAAAATAATCAATCACTAAAATATGTATCGCAAATACCAATGCACACAGCAGCAGCAGAAAATCCGAAAATTGTATCCGAAAATCTCCTCGGATACATAAAAGATACAGTCCGATCACAGCCGCAACAATGCCTGCCCACACATTCCAGCTGCATTTCTTATGGAAAAACAATCCCAATACCGGCACAAGGAGCATATAGCACGCCGTAAGAAACCCTGCTTTTCCTGCAGAAGAGCCATAATAAAGCCCCATCTGCTGTAAATTACTGCCAGCTGCCAACGCTATCCCACAAGCAGCGCCTCCAATCAGCAGCGTGCGCCAGTCTTCCCGCCTGACAGGCCGATGCTTTGTCAGCTGCAAATGGTCTGACCATCGAATGACCGGCAGCAACACAACTGCCCCTATAAGCGAACGAATACAATTAAATGTGTATGGGCCCGCCAAATCTCCTCCTGCACTCTGTGCTGTAAATGCAGTCCCCCAAATCAATGCTGTAAGCACAAGCAGCAGAGAGTGAAGTCTCGTTTTGTTTTTTGATTTCACAATGTTCCTCCTGATATTTCGCCATTATTTCAAGCTTGCTAAAATATTGATTCTGACATATAATAATAACACAAAATACCAGTCGTGCACATAGGCAGAAAACAGAATTTTTATAAAATCAATAGAATCTTTCAAGAACCTGGAATTTTTTGAATCAAATAGAATGGTGACGAAGAACGAACCATGAATCATATCACAGATCATCAAAGAAAACAATTAAGCGATAAAGAATGGAACCGCAATCATAAATATTTTCAGGAAGCGCTGTCTGACTTCATGTATGACGCCGCAAGCGGAAGAGCCATCCGCCATCTTTGTGACAGCGGATATACAGCCGCTCAGATTGCACATCAGTTAAACTATCCGACTTCTTTTGCCAAAATACGCCAAACGATCACAAGGCGCTTAAAAGAAACCGGCATTCTCTTAGACGAACTGCCTGCGTCCTGAAAAAATATTCAGACAGTGACGTTAAAACAAATGACGCCTGAAAAGCTTTTTTCTTTCCTTGCAGAACATGTACGTCAAAATGGAGAGGAACATTGTTTTGTGGCATGTCCTTTTGGAACAGGCGTTCCATGGACGGATACAAACCGTCAGAAATATTCCATGCTCACAATGCGGGAGTATGAATATCTGGAAAGCATCGTATGGGATGCAAAGATCATGTATCACATGCTGAACCGGAGAATGCTGGAAATCAGCGTACAGATTGCTGCGTATTCTGAAACCGTCCGTTTTTATTTTTTAAAAAACAGACAATGCTATGAAAGCAGGCCATATGCAAAACCGTAAGGAAATAACCTGTGACAGGTTCGGAACCGATCAGGCAGGTCTGCATGTTTAGGAACTGATATGTTATTGTGGAACAGTACCTTAGTTTGCATCCGGAATAAATTCAATCTCCAATTCATCTTTTACTGAAATGGGATTCTCATGATCTGACTCGCATTGTTCTGGTATTTCTTCCGCTTCATCAAACAGAGCATTCTCATTCGCATATGCAGCTCCTCCCGCAGCGAAAACAAAAATTGCTCCGATGAAAAGCAGATACAACAACCGTTTTTTATTTTTTTGCATAAAAGATATCCCCATTCTTTTCATCCTCCTTTGCGATTCAGGATTTTATATCGTCGATTTATGTTCGAAATTATACTATGTTTATATATTAATGTCAATAACATCTTTCGACTTCAGCATAAGCAGAATCGATCCTCTTAGAATCCAAAGAAACCGGCCAATGCTCTTCCTGCCAACTTTATTCCACTTCCAATCGCAAATCCCAATAAGAAAAAACAAAGGAAACAAATTACTTTTTCTTCTCATATTTTCAACTTTCTAAAATTCTTCTTCATTATCAACGGATACATTGTTTATCTGTTCACAAAAATAATTATATTCTTCAATTTTACGAAGCAAATACGAATAATTGCAAATTTCCCAATCACTTTTTTCTGTTTCTAGCAATTTCTCCAATGTTTCCCTTGAAATCTTATTGGCTACTCTTGTCGATAGGTATACGAGAAACTCCAACATTTCTTCTATATTTCCATATGAGTGTTTATATTTACTCAAAACATCTCTTAAAATTTCAATATACTTTTCTTTGTCAATCTCCTCGCAGTTATTTGCAATTTTTAGGTAACTTTCCAAAATATTATCTGATGAATCATCATTATTACAGGAATCACTCAATTTTAAATTCTCTTTATTCTGTTTGTTCACAATTTCAATAAATTTTTTTGTAAGGTTGTCACATTCCCATGAATTATCATAATCCAGATATTCCCAGTCTTTGCTTTGGAATTGAATCAGCTCTTTATTCGTGGATGTTGTTTTACTCAGCCTGTCAGCAATATCTAAAAGCTGTCTTTCATATTTCTTTCCCAAGCCATATTTTTGCAGAACATCATAAAAGGAAATAACTGTTTCCTGTGAACAAAAATAGTCCAAATCACACTCTTCTATTTTTCGCTTAAATTTTAAAATCATCTTTTCCAGATCGCCGCCTTTACATTTATAGAAATAGTCAAACTTTGCAATATCGGAATTAATTTCAAATGTACTTCCATGAATCTTTTCTCTGCTTTTCTGCTGGCGAAATTCAATGATCGGATTACTTCCATATACATACTGAATTACTTTCTCAGAACCAAGCACTTTGACTAAATTTGCAATCTGCTGTCCTAGGCCTGCTTTATCTTTATGAAATATAATCGTCTTAATTCCTTCATGCTCTATCAGCTCTTTTAAAATATCTCCATCTGTAACATCCAGAGAATGTCCGAAAATATATAACTTATTTTCATAGTTCATTCCATGTTTTCTTTGTTTATCAATTTCTGCAAGCCATGATTTATATTCATTCCCTGTTTTCTTATAGATACGCTGATAATATTTTTTAAATGCGATAAATTCCACTTCTTTATCTTTTCTGTCATCAGACAGATACTCATCAATGCCAAGCACCATCTGATTTTTATCTATACACGCATCCATACAAAATGTATTTGGCGTGCTTTGCGCCTTTCCATGGATAAAACTAATTTTAACATTTTTATTGTTATATGCATATATCCTCTGCCATGTATTAGAATAATTAAATGAAAGAATCGCATCCGGATCGATTGCATCTATATCAGGATTATAATACTCAATCCTTGCCCAGTTATCTATGTAATCATAAATATAAATCTCTAAAGCCCCTATCAGTCTGTTTAAATCTTCTAACATAACAGAAATCAGATTTCCAATTCCATGATTATTCGGCTTAAACTTAGCAAAAGAAGATGGCAATTTTTCCCAGCATTGACGTATCTTTTTTTCTTTATATGTTTCATTTTCTTCCATTTCTTCCATATAAGCATGAAATAATTTATCTGCTTTCTGAACCACATCTGAAATTTCTCTCTCAAAGTCTATCCAGTTCTCTTTGTTTTTTAAGTGTCTTTTATACACATTTTTGAAATGTGCGATCCAAATATTATTTTGCAAATATTCATTCAATGCTTTACCAACATTTTTTTCAGGATTCGATAACATAGATTTTAAATATTCATCTTTTAATTTACTCTTATAATACGGATTTGCTTCTGAAAATCTATATGCATCATAAAATCTGTCAACAAATTCCAAAAAATCTACATACTTCGTCGGTAAACCATGCTCTAAATCAAACCCATTTCCTATCAATAATATATTCATCCAACTCACCCTCTGATACTTAAAATCTAAATACCTGATCTTGCATACACGGCTTTGTCCTATGTATCCGCTTTCAACACACATGATCTTTATATCCATAGTCAGTATACCACATGTCCCAATACCCCAGCAATCAAAAAGAACCTTTTTCTAAATTTATAATTTTATTGATACTGTCCATTCATTGTATTTGAAAAAGCATTTATAAATCCAGAAAAAAAGACAGCCCATGAAACTGTCCACGACCGTCTTTTCCAAATATTTATCCAATTTAATCCCTATCTTCAAAATTGCTTAACTTCATCGCCTGATCTGCCGCAATGCAGGCATCTATAATTTCCTGAATGTCTCCGTTCAGAATGCGGTCCAGCTTATATAACGTCAGATTAATCCGATGGTCTGTTACCCTTCCCTGCGGGAAATTATACGTACGTATTTTCTCTGAGCGGTCGCCCGTTCCGATCTGGCTGCGGCGCGCTTCTGACTCTGCATCCTGCTTCTTTTGCAGTTCCAGATCATACAATTTGGCGCGCAGCAGGGCAAACGCCTTTTCCTTATTTTGCAGCTGTGATTTTTCTGTCTGGCTGTAAATGACAATGCCTGTCGGATAATGTGTCAGGCGTACTGCAGAATCTGTCGTATTAACACACTGACCACCGTTTCCGGAGGCGCGCATAACATCGATGCGGATATCTTTTTCATCAATTTGGACATCCACTTCCTCTGCTTCCGGCATAACGGCTACGGTAATCGTAGACGTATGGATACGTCCCTGTGATTCCGTTTCCGGCACACGCTGTACGCGGTGAACACCGGATTCAAATTTCAGCTTTGAGTACGCCCCCTGTCCGGATACCATAAAATTCACAGACTTCATACCGCCGATGCCGATTTCTTCAATTTCCAGCGTTTCAATTTTCCAATGACAGCTTTCTGCGTAGTGGACGTACATACGGTATATTTCCGCCGCAAATAAAGCCGCTTCGTCACCGCCCGCGCCCGCGCGGATTTCTACGATCACGTTTTTATCATCGTTCGGATCTTTTGGAAGCAGCAATATTTTCAGCCTGTTTTCCAGATCAGACACTTCTGCTTTGGAATCGTTTAGTTCTTCTTTGGCAAGCTCACGCAATTCTTCATCGGATTCCTCCTCCAGCATGGACAGGCTGTCCTCGATATTTTGCTTTGCCTTTTTATATGCTTCATAAGTCTCTACAATTGGCGACAGATTGCTCTGTTCCTTCATAAGATTACGAAAACGGTTCGTATCGTTTGCCACATCCGGCTCACTAAGCTGATTCATGACTTCTTCATATCGGAGCAGCAGGTCTTCTAATTTATCAAACATATTTTTCCTCCAAATTCTCTCTGTATTACCATTCGCCAGTGTATGGTCTCGTTGATATTCCGTATAAGTACACAAAGACAACTAAATGCGCCCTTTTACAACTCTTTCATGATGTGCCAGATCTTTAATCACGGCGACTTCCCGGTAGCCAGCTGCACACATCATATTTGTTACTGCAGGCCCCTGGTCATATCCGATCTCCAAATATAAATATCCGTCCTGATTCAAATGATCTTTGCTCTGTGCAACGATCTGACGATAAAAGTCCAGTCCATCCACACCGCCGTCCAGTGCGCCTACCGGTTCAAAATCACGTACTTCCGGCATCAGTTCTAATAAATCTGCCTGCGCAATATAAGGTGGATTTGATACGATCAAATCAAAACGTCCGCTGATATTTTCATACAGATTGCTCCGAATCCAATCGATATCTACTTCATGCAGCTTTCCATTTTCTTTTGCTACAAGCAACGCCTGTTTGGAAATATCACTGCCAACCGCCGTCATCCCATGTGCATTTTTCATCAAACTGATAATCACACATCCGGAGCCAGTGCCCAGGTCCAGCAATCTCATTCCGGGCTGACAGATTTTTAACGCTTCTTCTACCAATGTCTCTGTATCCTGTCTTGGAATCAGCACATTAGAATTCACTTTAAAATTTAATCCCATAAACTCCTGCTCGCCTGTAATATACTGCAGAGGGATTCTCTCCGCACGCTTACGGATTGCGATCTCATATTCTGACTGCTGCTCCAATGTCATCGGATCTTCCGTATGAGAATAATAAAATGTCAGATTTATCTTACAAACTGTTTCTAACAGCAGCCAGGCGTCCAATTTCGCATCGGCAACTCCAGCCTGAGCCAATACTGCACTTCCCCAACCAATCGCCTCTTTATATATCATGCCATTTTTCCATCCTTCCATCCTTTATCATGGCAGTTCTTCCTTTTCCTTAATATATGCTTTCCAGTCAAATACCGCCTCAACGGATGCAATGCCAACTTCGATCATAGAATCATCCGGTTCTTTTGTCGTCAGCTTTTGCAGCGCCATCCCTGGTTTGCTGATCAGATTGACAATCGTATGTTCACTTCTTCCTGCAAGTCTGATAAATTCATATGCACACCCGGCAATGACCGGAACAAGCAGCAGCCGAATCACAATCCGCATCAGACCGGAATCTGTATGGATAAACAAAAAGAATATGATGCTGATACATACGACCAAAAATAAAAAGCTGGTTCCGCACCGTTTATGCAGACGTGAACTATTCCTTACATTTTCAACATTCAGTTCCATGCCGTGTTCAATACAGTTAATGCACTTATGTTCCGCTCCGTGATACATAAACACCCTTTGAATGTCTTCCAGCCTTGATATTAACAAAATATACCCAAAAAAGATCGCCATACGCAGCGCCCCTTCTAAAACCGCCAATACTGCCTGCGATGAAATCCATCTGCGAAACAACGCAGAAATCAGGTACGGGATCAGCATAAAAATAACAATCGCAGCTGCTATGGAGCCTGTCATTGTAATGCCCATCATAACAGACTCTTTTTTCTGCTTCTTATTCTCTTCTTCCCGGCTTATATTTTTATCCGTCTCCTCTTCTTCATAAAAAGAAGCTGAATACATCAATGTTTTCATACCCAGAGCCAATGACTCAATAAAATTCAGGACTCCTCTGACAAAAGGAATCTTTTTTAATTTCGTATTGGCTAAAATGCTCTTATATTCGTTTGTATCTACAATAATCTCCCCGTCAGGCTTTCGTACTGCAACTGCGTAATGATCCCCGTTTTTCATCATTACGCCTTCCATAACCGCCTGTCCGCCTATTCCAGAATATTTCATGTATGTTCCTATCTATCACTCTAAGGAACTGTTCAGAAATAACTTTTAAATCCTGCGCACTATTTAAAAGTTATTTCTGAACAGTTCCTAATTATGATTCATGGGTAACCATATGGTTCTTTTTTCGTTGATGAACTGAAATAATTTCTAAAAATTCAACAAAAAGGTTGAGATTTCACAACCTCAACCTTGTCTGCCTCATTTTATGTTCTATTTCATGCCATATTTCTTATTGAACTGCTCAATACGTCCACGAGCCTGGCTAGCCTTCTGCTGGCCTGTGTAGAACGGATGACACTTGGAACAAATTTCAACGTGAAGCTCTTTTTTTGTCGAACCTGTCACAAATGTGTTGCCACAGTTACATGTAACGGTCGCCTGATAGTATTCCGGCTGAATATCTGTTTTCATTATTTTCACCTCGCATGTATCATAATCAATAAATCTCGCTCGAAAAATTAACAGCGATATTATAGTAGCATATTCGCATTTTATATGCAAGAGGTTTTTCATATTTAAGTAGATTTTTATTAAAAGCTTCTAAGACTAATCGTTAAACTCTGCGTTTTTTCCCGTCTTTAGGATTTAACACCATGAATTTTTAGATGATAGATATAGTTTA